>CP050294.1:300000-452822 GCA_014189435.1 Mesorhizobium loti | reverse complement strand
GGGGGATTCGCGCTGGTCGCGGATTTGTTAGCGTGCTGTTTCGTGGTCAGGGAAGCGCGCCATGACCAACTGGACAGCGGAGAGTGAAGCATCGACAAGAGTATCCGTCACTCCCCGATCATACGAGGTGGGCAGTTGATGACGCTTACGTTTGAAACTGTGATGTGGGGGCGGAATGGCGCATTTCTGCGAAAGAAAGTCGGATGAGCATCTGCAGCACAGGTTCACGCCGACGATCGATCAATTCGTGATCGGGCTGATTGAAATAGGACAACAGGCAGCGATAGCAGCCCGCTACGCAGTGAGAGTCCTCAACATTTTCCAGTGCCTTCGGTCCACTAACCGCAGCCGCTGAGAGGCTTCCCGGAGCATAGTGCATTATCTCCAGCGCCTTCTTCGCAACGGCGCGAAAGGCACTGCCATCCTCGACCAACCTGGACAAGACCCCGGCGCCACCCTCCGCGGCCTCGTAAAACAACAGTGCTCGGCGATCCTTTCTTGAGGGCGTCGGCTGTCCCTGGATTTCGCCTTCTTCCACTTGGTAAATGGCCTCGATGCCACGCGCAAAAGCATGCTGGATCGTAGCAACTATTGCCTCCGCCTCGTCTCCAGCAGCAGCCAACCAAGCAGCAGGAAACCGGATGAGCAGCGCGTTTTTCCGGTCCTCTACAACCGGGGTGATGGGTTGCCGACTATTGATCGGTGATCCTTCTTCCGCGTCCTGCGCTCGGTTGTCACTTGCCCAATAGCCGCTTTTCGGATCGATCAAAAACCCGATCTTACTGATGTCCTTGCGGCGGCGGAGTCCCCGGTTGATACGACGCGCCTGTGCGGCAGGCGTAAATTCCGCGGAGAATATTTGCCCCTCTGAATCTTCAAACACTCGGGATCTGACGTCGCTCGGGTCTCGAAACGAGAAGGTCGTCTGGAGTTCATAGCCTTGGCGACGACGCTCTTCGTCGTTGGCGGTTATCCGCTCCACTTGGCGCGTACCAACATTCTCGATCCGATGAAGCTGCTTCGTTATGTTCGATTTGTTCAGAGCGCTGTTACATACGTGGCAGCGTTCTGGCGGCTCTCCGTCATGGGCGGCACCGCAGGCTGGGCAAATTGCCGTGCTGAATGTCGGGAGCAATCCATCTTGCTCGCCACCAACCTCCTTTAACAGGGCGCGATCGACCCGATAGGCACGCCCCTCGTGATAGACAAGGCTGCCTGGCCCGAACTCGGCGATCGCCAGAAAGCGTGCACGCTGAATATACCGCTGTCCTTTTCCGCCCTGATCACCTGGCACGAACGCCATAATAGGGAGACGTGGGAAGTTATAGCCAGGCAGGAACCCTTCCGTTGCCAGATACCGGTACACGTAGAAATCGGAGCCTTGGCCCTCGGCCCCCCGTAGCAAAAGCTTTATCTGGGTGTTTCCAGCCGCTTGCCGTGTTTCTGCGGCAAGGCGTTCCTGCGGTGAGATCGAATAATCTTTTAGAGTATGTGCCGCGTCTTCTACCTGCCGTTCGGCCGCAGCCCACAAATCCCTCCACCGGTCAAAGGTATCGGCAAGGCGTTGAGGCGCGGCAGCAACGACCCGGTTTGTATTGGCATCAACACCAACAAACCACTCCGGTGGCGTGGCGCCAAAGTCATCAGCGACAGCTGACAGAACGGCCGCAACGCGCTTTGCACCGGCACTCTTTGCCTCGTCAGCAGACACCCGGTTCCAGTGATGCGGCAAGAGAGGCTTGCCGGAAACTGTCATGTCGAGGTTATCGGCGATCGACGCCGACAATGCCGCTCCACTGGCAGCCAGCCACTCTGCGTGAAGATGGCTTTCGACAAGTTCGTGATTTTTCAGATCAATAGATGGCGGGAGCACCACGCCATCGACCATCGCGCTTGGACGCTCGAAGAAGTATTGGTCATGCGGGCTTTGTGCCGCGCAATAGGTGACAATTAAGGCTGCCTGACCGCTGCGGCCCGCACGCCCACCGCGCTGAGCGTAGTTCGCTGGCGTTGGGGGCACATTTCGCATGTAGACGACGTTCATCGCGGAGATATCGACGCCGAGTTCCATGGTTGGCGAGCAAAACAAGGTTGGTAGGAAACGGCTATCTTCTCGAAGCTCCTTCAATCGTTCGGCCTGGTCGATCAGAAGTTGCCGGTCGTCTATGCCATAACGAAAGCGAGCCTCGCGGATCTCTCGTAGATCACCCTCAACCTGCGCCGTATGCTCTCGGCCTTCGAAGCCGAAGATTGCCTCGCCGCCGTCGGCCAGAAGCGTCGCGATATGTGCATACAGACCACGGAAAAAAGGATTGTCCCGATCCGGAGCTTGATTTGCTGAAAGCGCAAAAGTGATCGATGACGGCACCAGACGCCAACCATCTCCGCCAACAGGGGAGACGACCTGTGTCGCCAGCCCGTAACGACCTGCTGCTTTCAACAAGCCTTCGACAATTTCCGTGATCTGCTTACCGGTTGCCCGTCTGCCACCGAAGGTCATCGACCGAAATTGCCGGCCGATCGTGCTGGTCGGACTGCCCCGAAGAATCAACTCTTCGTCTTTCGGCGACATCTCACGGCGGGTTGGCGGCTTCGGCATGAATACCGGGGCTGCCAAGAAGCGCTCCTCATCCAGTATCCATGGGGCCTTGATTGCGCTCCGCATTCGACTGGCGAGGCTTTCGATCTTCAGTCGATCCAGGGCATCACATTCGACTGCTAAGCCCTTGCGCATCACGTCCAACAACACCCGAAGCGCCGCCTGACGTTCGAGAGCTGAAGCCGCTCGCAACAAAGGGTAGGTTTCAAATTCCTTGTCGTCGTGTGCGAGGTCATCGAGGGAAATGTAGCGCGCCTCGATCAACCCAAGCTGCTCGAGATTGGGATTCGTGTAACGCCACCCCCGCCGTTGCTCGATCCAGAATCGATGCGTCAGCGATTCGCGGATCACCTTTTCAACGGCCAGCAGCTTGGCCCCCCTAAGATCCGGCTCTACCAACCATTCGGTTCGCCGAGATACATTGGATACCACAAAGCCCAGCATTCGCTGGATCGCCTTGCCGACCTCATCCTCTTGCAACCCTTCATCACCGGCCTGGGAAACGGCTGCCAGAATCGCGCCGCGTAGCAGCGTGACGAATAGAAAGTCGTTGAAATGCCCGGCCTGCAGGGCGGCATCCTGTCGGTTGTCAGTGAAGGCCAAGAGCTTGCGTCTCGTCGCCGGGATGGAGTTTTCCGTATCGTTCATCCAACGCAGGATGGCCGCAATAATAATCGTCGTCGCCGAACTGCGCCCCTCGGCGCCCAAGGCGGCGAGCCGGTTAATGTCACGAGTTGAATCGCTGTGGTGCTCCCCGCATGCCGGGCAGAATTTGAACTTACCCGGCATGAACCAGGCTCGTTGGCCGTCATTGCCGCAGGTGCCGTCCGGAAGCACCGATACAAGCTCAGCCCTCGTCTTGCGGTACGTCGCTTTTAACCGCAATTCGCCCGATTTTGTTTCTTCAAGCCAAGCCTCGGGATAGTCCTCATCCCGACCATGGAACGTGAACTCGCCATCCACGGGCTCGGGCATAAGGAAGCCCCAGCGTTCAACGATGCCCTCAGCCTCTTCGTCATCATTGAGGGGGACATCATCGATCTCACGCTTCTCAAATGATTTTGCGCCATTGTCGTCGACCAGCGTGACGGGATGGTTTTCCTGCCCACACCGCCGGCAGAAATAAGCGCTATATAGTCTTTTTGTCGGATTTTCCGGATCGAAGATTTGTCCATCAAATGTGACCGAGCGCGAACCCGAGGGATCGAGGGTCGTGTACAGACGACCTGCGCCTGAAATAAATTGATGTAGCTTAAACGCGAAAAGAGGCTCGTCACTGCCGCCGCTATGGCCTCGGAGTTTCTCCGGCAAGCTAAACGCCAGTAGCGCGTTTTTTAATGCCAGCTCGCATGTCTCGACGGCTTCGCCGGATTCACTAGATAGTAGGACCGCCGCCGTCTTCAGCGATAGGGAGCGCGCCCGCTGCGGCTTCTGGTCTACCTCTCGAGGGCCGAGCCTAGTCTCTACCCAGATGGCAAGATCATCACGAGCGATCTCACCATTTGATTTCCCGTAATAGGGCGTACCTGAAGCCGCGCTGACCACAGCGTCACTCAGTCGAGATAGCCCTCTGTCAGCGGATTGATCTGGATCCGTCGCGCGGCGCAAGGTTTCTGTAACGATCGCGTCTCGGCCGATGTTCGTCCCAAATAAGCGGGACGCGACATCAGCAACAACCTGATTGCGATCTTCTTCGCCGCCTTCGCTGGCCATTGTTGCCGAGGTGCCAATGCAAATCGGCGGATGCCGGGGATCGCCAGCACGCGCCCGCAGACGGCGCATCAGCATCGCAACATCTGCCCCATGGCGCCCTCGATACGTATGTAGTTCATCAAGAACAATAAATCGAAGGCCGCTACAATTTTCCACGACACGTCGGTCAAGATCTGACTGCCGCGTCATCAGAAGCTCGAGCATCATAAAATTGGTGAGCAAAATGTCCGGGGGATTGTTCTTTATCTGCTCCCGTTCCTCCGAATTCTGCTGACCGGTGTATCGAGCGAAGGTCACGGGCACTGCATGGTTTTGATCTGCGAGAAATTTCTTCAATTCCTCAAGCTGGCTATTAGCCAAGGCATTCATCGGATAGATGATTACCGCTCGGGTCCGCGCATCCTCGCCAGCCCGCTTCGCCTTAACAACGGCATCAACAATCGGAATAAAGAAACAAAGGGACTTACCCGACCCGGTGCCGGTCGTTACGACGAAGCTCTTTCCGTCCAGTGCAAGGCCAATTGCCTGCTCCTGATGGCGACGTAACTTCAGAGTCTTGTCGGAGGCGCCGGCAGCGGCGCGTGAGTCCCGGAATATCTGAGCGCAATCATCGATCAGCCCTTTTGGGCCAACAAGGCTTTGGACCGAGCCGCCACCTTCATAGTGCGGATTAAGCTGAATTATGGGTTCAGGCCAGAAACGACGCCCGGCGTAGAGATCGGTTACCTTCTCCAGAATTTCTGACGAACGTATCCGTGTAAAGGATCTGGCAAATCCGGTATATTGAGCCAATAGACTATTATTTAGCGAAAAGACGTCCACAAACTTACTGCCTTCCCAAAATAGAATGCCTGGATTGACAGAGCATTCTCTTTTTCTTTAGACCGGTGTCCGCCGGCAACCAGCTCTGTTCGTCATTTCCAGCATCAACAAGCGGAAGCAGAAACAGACGGAGATCGACGATAACGGCAGCGAACGTCTCCGGCGCGGCAGCCATGCGCTCGCGGCCGAGAAAGGTTTGCCATTGAACGCTCCAGGCCGCCGTGAATTCATCACTCAGCCCAATCGGAATATCTGCGGGCAGTGCCGTCCCCCGCCGTTCGAACGTACGCCTTACAGCCTCAATCAGGGTCTGACCGTTGATGCGAACCACGACTTCATTCAGATGCCAGACATCGTCTTTCGTCGGCGACTTGCGGCGTATGCGGCGCGCATAATCAGGGCCGTGCTTTCGGCACCATCGGCGGATGGTCTCGTAGGAAACGACGATCCCGCGTTCGAGCAGCATTTCCTCGACATCGCGCAGGCTCAGATTGAAGTCGAAGTAGAGCCAGACAGCACGCGCCACGATTTCGATCGGATAGCGGTGGTTCTTGTAGGTCGGTGCACTCACGGTCATGGGCGCGCGGCTACCTCAATTTCCTTACCCCTCAATCAATGTGACACCACCACTTCTGCAACTCGATTCATGTGGCGTTCCAGTTGGGTGGGGTCTGCCCGAGGATGTTGTGAACGAAGAACTGCAGGAGTTTGTACTGGCGATGGGTGCCTGGCGCACCGTGATCGGCGCCAGGCACGTAGACCATGTCGCAATCTTTTCCCGCCTTGATGAGCCGGTCGGCAAGCTGGAAAGCGGAGGTCGGGTCGACATTGTGGTCCATTTCGCCGACGACGATCATCGGCTTGCCCTGCAGCCTGTGAGCATTGTCGATGGAGGAGGATTGCGAATATTCAATGCCGACTGGCCCTGCGTCCATCAGTTTTTCCAGGCAACATCATGAAAGGCGCGCGAGCGGTGTTGGTACCCATGCCATCGATCTGCACAACGACGAAGCCCAACTGCGTGAGCGGCTCTGTCCGCCTTGAGAAGGATTTTGGCACGAAAGAGCCATGCGGCCCGGCGTAGATATCCTCCATCACCGGGTATTTCTTCGTCGGATCGAAATTGGCTGGCAGGTGGATCACGCCCCAGATATCAGTCTTGCCGTCTCGCCCCTTGGCGTGGAAGCTGAGTGGCGCCAGACGGGCCTGATCGAAGGCGGGCTGCTTCACACCCGTGGCAGCATCGACCCGCATGAACTGCTGCTCGCCGTGGCTAGTCCGGCGCGGTATATGAACGCGTCGGGAGTCAGCCAGAACGGCCCCTCGGGGACATTCACGGTGAGCCCGCCATAGCGATCGTTTATCGTCAGTGCCCGCTCAAAATCGCTCAGCGCCAGCGGCGGAGGTGCACCATTCGGACCATTGTCCAGCGCCCGAGCGGTTACCGATCCCGATGCCCCTTGAATTAATAGCGCGAGCGTCAAAGCGCCGGTTTTGTACATATCTGTTCACCTCTTTGGGTTTTCGGAAGACGCATGTTTGGATTTGGCTTCTCATCGCCGGTCTGCAGCAGCGAGCGCCGAGCGTCTTCGGAGGAGCCTGCACGCGGGTGCAGCCGGGGCCGCAGTCACCATGACAGGGCGCTCTTTGAGGACATCCAGGAACTGGTCGGGTGGACCAGATTGAAGAGTTGGCATCCGCGCCGATAACAACTGCCTATGCAGCCCTGACTCGACTATTCCTCGGCGAGTACGGCCTCTTCCTTTTCTGCATCTGGATGGTCCTGCTGTAGTAAGGCCGGATGTCGCCCCGGCAGAAATCATTGTGCTAACATTTTCGATATCATCGGTCCGTGACGCGTTACTGATGACCGGGAGCAATATGCGTGCCAAAGGAAAAACTCGTTGAATTATAAGGCAATCGATCGAACCGGCTATGTCGCATCTCCAACATCGTCGTACATCGGACAATGCCAGGCGACATGTCACGGGTGTCGTGTTGCCTCACCTAATTTTGTTACCGAGTGCCTCATCAGGAATGTTACCCGCAGCAAGACGTGCGGGATTTGGCGCGACGTATGGTGCAAGGCCGCTGACCTCGCCGATAAGCCGCTGCACGGCTTGTCGGCGCCACTCTCTTACTCGCTTTTGCAACGTGTGAAGCTGTCGCAAGGGTGCTGTCACATTGATTGAGGGGTAAGGAAATTGAGGTAGCAGCGGCGCTAAACGCCCGATCCAGCATCCACTCCGCCACCTGGATGATCTCACCCGGCCTGATCTCTACCCGGATGATCGCGCCATTGGCCCGGTCCTCACGACCTTCATGCCGAAAACGACCGCCGTAATATGGATGCCAGCGATAATGAAACTCTACCATCTGCCCGACATGGGCAGAATGACCCTGCGATGGCCGTTCAACGGAAGATCACCAACGGCTATCGCGCCATGTGGGGCGCAAAGGGCGAAGCCGACATTCGAACCGTTGTCGACACGGCTCGTCTCACGCCAGGCACGAACCCCTTCAAAATCATCCTTCAAACCGTCAGCGCCTGAAATCCGCTATGACTGAGCCCGCGACCTTGATCTTCCGAGCCTCTCTTCGGGCGCGGCTTTATCGGGACATCGAGGTGTCGAGTTCGAGCACGCTAGCGGATCTGGCCGAAGCCATCGTAGGGCATTCGGCTTCGACATGGACCACGCCTACGGATTCTATTCAAAGCTGACGGGAAAGCTGTTCGACTCGCCCCTGCGGTTCGAACTCTTCGCCGACATAGAGGGGAGCAGCTCTCGCAGCGTGAAGGGCACGCGCGTCACCACAGCCTTCCAGAAGGTGGGCTCGGCAATGACCTTCTTGTACGACTACGGTGACGAGTGGCGCTTCCGCGCTGAAGTTATTGGAACCGGGCAGGCGCAGCCCCATGCCAACTACCCGAGGATCGTCAGCAAGATCGGCAAGGCTCCCCCGCAGTACCCGGACATCGACGACGAGTGACGACGCACCGTGCCGCATCGAGGGGGCGAGGGGTGGGTAATTCCACTCTGATCATGGTTCAGTGTTCCAGAATAGAATACCCGTCAAATATTACGCTTATTACACAATGGTAAAATAGCCTTCAAAACCCTTAACGGAAACGTAATCCACGATAGGACTCCTCCATGCTAAAGGTCTAGGGCTTTCAACTCCAGAAGGGGTAACGTTATGTCAGAAAAAGTGATTCAGTGGCAGGCGGACACCCGCTGCGGCTTGGGTGTGAATGACGGCGTTGGTGCGCGGATATGAAATCGAACGCATTTCGATCTTTAATGTAGTTGGTTATGCCTGCGTGACTTGACGCCGGATAGACTCCGGGCGTGCCCATGCCAGCATGCGGTTGAGAACGATGCAACCGATGGCAACCTCGGTCTGTTGAGCCGGAAGAGAGCGTGCTCGCAGGCGCCGTCCGATCAGCCCCTTGTATCGTCCGATGGCTGTTTCGCTCAGCGCCCGCTTGCCGTAGCCGGTGGCTGCCTGCCATTTCAGCCGACCGTCGCTTGCGATTGCGGCAATGTGCTTGTCCCTTTGACCAGGCGGTCCGGCATCACCGCTTTCCACCGCCGTGGAACGCGGTGGAATGACGATGTTCGCGGTTGCGCTGTGCTGCAGGATAGACCGATAGGTTGGCTTGCCGTCATAGGCTCCGTCGGCTGTGAACTGGTCGATCTCGCCGTCGATCTGATCGAGAAGCGGTGCCACCTGGGAAGGATCATCCGTGTCCTGATCTGTCAGCCTTTGGGCAATGATCGCGCCACTTTTGGCATCCACTGCCAGATGCAGCTTGCGCCAGTTGCGACGTGATCTGGCGCCATGTTTCTGCTCCAGCCATTGCCCGGCGCCGTAGACTTTCAATCCCGTGCTATCGACAAGCACATGCAGCGGGCCGTCCGGCAGCGGCGGGTTTCGTCGGGCTGATGGCTCCCACTTCTGTGCCCGACGGCTCAGCGTCGTATGATCTGGAACTGGGACTTTCAGCCCCATGAGATCCAGCAGCGAGTGGAGCAATCCCTCGGTCTGGCGCAGCCGCATTGCGAAGACGCAACCCAGCGTCAGCGCTGTCTCAATGGCGAGATCGGAATACCGGGCTTGGCCGCCGCGGGTCTTGCGTCGCGGAGCGCGCCATCCCGCCAGTGCCTCCGGCGTTACCCATAAGGTCAGGCTACCACGCCGGCGCAGACCTGCTTCGTAGTCACGCCAATTCGTCACCCTGAATGTCATCTTTCCGACGTGATGACGACGATCTGCGTTGTGTTTGTACGGCATGGCACTCGCATCAAGCTGATTTCGATCCTGCCTGCCTATCGCCAAACCGTTGACAAAAGATCCATGCACCAACGCTGCAACGAGCCGCTCTTTTGACGCCGCGTCGTACCGCCGGCGGCCGTTACGCAAAATTCGCCTCACCAGCAGTTTCTGTTCATCGTCCTCAATCACGTGGTGTCCACCTCCAAAGTGGACACTTCATGCCAAAACACGCTCAATGGAAAAAGGTGCAGAGAAATTCGCGCTTTCCGAAGAACAACTCCGCTCGCTTGCGATGACGGACGGGCTGACCGGCCTGGCCAACCGTCGAGCCTTCGACGAAACCTTGGACAGGGAATGGCGGCGCACCGTTGGCAGCGCTGGACAGATGTCCTTGCTGTTGCTCGATATCGATCGATTCAAAGGCTTTAACGACAAATACGGTCATCAGGTAGGCGATGATTGTCTTCGTGCCGTCGCTGCCGCCATCAGAGACGTGCTTCATCGTCCTGGGGATCTGGCGTCGCGATACGGAGGGGAAGAACTCGCCGTCATCTTGCCTGATACTGATGGCGAGGGAGCGCTTGAGATAGCGGAACGGCTGAGGCTCGCAATCGAAAACCTCGGCCTGCCTCATGGCGACAATCCGGAAGGCGGCGGACGCGTCACCGTCAGCATTGGTTCAGCGACCGCGCTGTCACGATCGGGCGGGACGATCAGGATGCCGGAAGGCCTGCTTCTCGCAGCCGACACCGCCCTTTACAAGGCCAAGCACAAAGGCCGAAACCGCGTCGAAGCCGCACTGCTCCTCGCATCGGAAGGTCCCGACGCGGCCTGATCAAGGACGTTACAGCCTCGCGCACCGACTCAGCTAGACGGTCCCGATTTCGTTGGTCTGGGCCATCCACACGCATTGCGCGCGGGTGTTTTCGGCCATGAGCATTACCTCGACTACGCTGAGTGTTCTTCTGGCGAATCCTTAAATGGATTCAGAAGGCGGACACCACGGCCGGCGAAATCCTTCACATTGCGTGTGACGAGGACGAGGCCATGAACACGAGCGGTCGCGGCCAAGGCGAGGTCCCAGCGATCTTTGTTCTTTTCCCCGAGGAGTCTCGTCCATTCGGCGACGATCGGTCCATCTATTGGAAGGACGCGGTCCGAAAACGACTTCTCCAACAAATCGATAGCCGCAAGGAGAGCCGTTGACCTTTCTGGATCACGGCGCTGGAGGGCTTCGGCGCCGCGGCGCTTCTCGAACAGCGTCGCGGCGCTCAACCGCAGATTTGAATCGTCAATCGTTGCCAGCCAACGACGGACATTTGCGTTACCTCGGCTCCCCGCCTCGCGCAGCACATTCTCGTCGAGCAGATATAGCGTCACGGAATTTTGCGGGGAGCCGCCTCTTCCGAACCGCCATCAGCATCGAACACCCCGAGGTCTGCCATATCGGCAAGAGTGCGCTTCAAACTTCGTGTCGCGTAAGGTCGTCCTCGCTTCGGATAGGCCTTGGCGTATTCGATGGCAGCTTCGACCTGCGTCCTATTCAGTGACGGATAGTCCACCAGGATTTCATCGACCGTCTGCTCGCGCGCAAGAGCGGCAATAAAGTGCGCAGGCACGTCCGTCTCGCGAATAAAGGCCTCGGACTGCTCCTTGTCGCGATCAACCCAAAGCCTGATATGGTCGAGACGCGCCAGACGGTCCTTTAGATCACTATCGATGCGAGCCAGATCGAGATCAAGCTCGCCAAGCTTTACCATATGTGTGTCGGCCGACAGTTTCCGAAGCGCCTCGTAGAGACGGCGTCGGCCGGCCGGGGTCAGATCCCGGTCAAGTTCATCGGCCAGTCGCAGAAACCGCAGCTCGGCAGGGCCCAGCACGCGCTGGACCGCGTTGCCAATCTTGCGCTGCCCGGCGCGGATAACGCCGGTATCGACTGCCTTGTTGAGAGTGGACGCGGAGCGATTGAGCACATAACCGGCCTCACTCAACGTCAAAGTCTGTGCGGAAGCCATTAGCCTCTCCTGTTTATAATCCTTCCTCAGAATAGGGATGAATTAGAAAAGTGCAAGAGCCGAGCATCGCTCGCACAAGGGCCTGAACAATCGGGCGGAGAACTCTCATCAACCCGTCCGACGGCGGGAGAGGATCATGAAGCGCTTCAAGTCAGCGCGACATCTTCAGCGTTTCGTTTGCGTCCACGACCCGATCGCCAACCTCTTTAACGTTCCCCGCCACGATATTCCATCCACCCACCATCGAGAACTGCGAGCAACTGCCATGCAAGCATGGCGCCAAATCGCGCGCCTTCACGCCGAATGAACCAAAGCCTCACTCCCAGATCTTGTCTTCACAGCGTTAAGTTTACGGTGCCGTTTGAAGGATGATTTTGAAGGGGTTCGTGCCTGGCGTGAGACGAGCCGTATCGACAACGTTCGAATGTCGGCTCCGCCCTTTGCGGCCCACATGGCGCGATAGCCGTTGGTGATCTTCCGTTGAACGACGGCGGGTCTCAGCGCCCGTTCGCAGGCGTTGTTCGTCGCGTCGACCATTCCTGGCCATTGGGCAAAGGTCAAAAGTTGATCGCGAGCTCGCCTGAACTTGTTTTGGATGTCGCGGGCCAGATCGCACGACGTTGTGGTGGCGAAGATATCGTCCAGACTTCGCTCCAGGGCGCGACGCTTGCCGGCGATGGTCGAGGCGGCGAAGGTTTCGATACCGTCGGCTAGGGCGAAGGCTCTTTGCAGCCAACGCTTGAGCCGTGAGGGCAGCATGTCCTCACTTGCCTCGTCCGCATAGGCGACGTCGCGGGCGAGATGCGCCAGGCAGGTCTGATGCGCATTTGCGTGACCTTGTTGCGCGGCATAGCGATCGGAACACCAGACGTCGGGCCGATGGCCGTCCATCAGGGTCCGGACCACGACGGCGCCGCGCGTTAACGCCGCTTGATGAACAACCGCTTCGGCGCAGCGAAACACCCAGTGGTAGGCGTTGCTTCCTTCGATCCGCACGCCGGTCTCATCGGAGGCGATGACCTTGGCCCGGCGCAACGCCGACGGCCTTGTCCCACTCGGCCGCGAACGCGCCCTGCGCACGGCGCAACATGTTCATCAGTCCGCCCTGGCTAATGGTGAGACCGAAAAGGTTCGCGAACGCGCCCTGCAGCTGCTCGTAGGACAGGGCCTGGAAAGTCTTGAGATAGGTCGCTACGGCGTGCACGCGTGGCCCCAAGGGCGTCCCCTTCGCCGCATCCGGCACAGCCGCGACGCGTGCCGCAGGACGGGCAACGGACTGCCAGACGCCGATGGCGCTCAATCAAAGGCCTGATCGCGGGGCTCAATCTTATCGTGCTCGCTGACGGTTTCGGCAGCAAGGTCGCTCGACAGGCTGGCGCGGCAGCAAAGGCATTGGTCGGGGTGATGATCGATGATGCGATCGGCATTCTCACTCATGGCGCGGCTGTGACCTTCATGACCCGCGCCTTGCCGCCGCCAGGCTTTGCCTTGTCCCGACGCGCCTTGCGATCGCTCGACGGTGGCTTGGACGACGTGCGTGATGTCTTCTCTGGCCGCTGCATCCGCAGCACCAGATCGATCAACTCTTCCTTCGTCAGACGCTGCAAATCAGTGCGATCCATATCCCCATAGATTCAGGGATTCTTGCCCCTGACAAGGGCGTGGGTAATTACCGACGAAGGATTGCTAGCGGCGAACTCATGCTGGTCGGCAACGCGATACTGGCTGGAGCATCAGGTTGGCCGACGAGAGCGGCCCACCAAGTTGGGCAGGATCGGCCGACACGGTCGACATCGCGCCGCTCTGACAAGAGCCCAGCGGGCACCCAGACACTGCCGGGTTGACTATGGGTGTCGGAACCGCGAAAAGGGGCCGCTCTTCATGAGTGGCGTGCGCCGGCAGTCTAACCCCAAGCCCCCCGCCCAGGCTGCCGGCGCGCTTCTAAAGCAGTTCCTGCGAACAATGAATCGATTGTGATGTGACGTCGAGCGGTTTTGTTGCAAGGGCTGAATAGGGGCACAGAGAGGCCCTGATGCGAGGTCAATCAGGCGGCGAGGATTTCGAACTGCTCGGCCAAGGACGGATTCGGATTGAAGGGGTACCTCGCCTGTCGCTTGCGCATCATGTGGATCATTTCGATGGTGGCAGCGGTGGCCGTCGATTTGAAGCCGAGCATCGGCCGGATACGGCGCTTGATGCGCCGATGGGGTGCTGTCACATTGATTGAGGGGTAAGGAAATTGAGGTAGCAGCGCGCCCATGACCGTGAGTGCACCGACCTACAAGAACCACCGCTATCGATCGAAATCGTGGCCCGTGCTGTCTGGCTCTACTTCCGCTTCAATCTGAGCCTGCGCGATGTCGAGGAAATGCTGCTCGATCGCGGGATCGTCGTTTCCTACGAGACCATCCGCCGATGGTGCCGAAAGCACGGCATGATTATGCGCGCCGCATACGCCGCAAGGCACCAACGAAAGACGATGTCTGGCATCTGGATGAAGTCGCGGTGCGCATCAACGGTCAGAAATGCTGGTTGTGGAGAGCGGTTGATCAGGACGGATATGTGCTCGACGAGTCGGCACACAGCCCGGGAACTGGACGCAGTCCCCCATGCTATCAACACAAGACCGCGCAAAACGCTCGGCTGGAAAACACCTGCCGAAGTGCTCGACCAGCTCCTTGGGAGACCGAGCAAACAATACTGTGGCTATTGACCCAAACTGTCGCCTATCGAACAGACGCACCATAGGCGAAACGGCTCCGAACCCTCAATGCAAAAAAGAAGAAAGAGCGCGACGGAATTGCGGCGGCCCGAATTGAGTATAAACACGCAGCTACGTCCTCAGAATGGTACGTCACTTGCGCGGTTAATTTTGAGAGGCCGTTGTGACGGTTTCCCTACAACCAACGGAGATGACGATGGCAATTGGCCCAGAAGTACTGAATTGCTCGGGGGCAACTGACGATTTGGGCTCAAGAGCTGTAGGCGTAGCGTGCCGATGCAGGGGGATTAACGATGTCGCGAGCTGAGGTAGAGCGATTCGTCGGCGATCTGGCGAAAAACGATAGTCTGCTCGAAAAGGTGAAACCGAATGCTACGGGTCTCGCATCGGTTGTGGCGACCGGAAAGAAGCACGGCTACAATTTCACGCTCGATGAGGCCAAGAGTTACATTCAATCGCGAAGCCCACGCGAGTTAACCGACAAGCAGCTCGATGCGATTGTCGGCGGCAAGCATCATTCGAGCGTTGCGACCTCGACCAAGGTTGTGCAGACCACTGCTGTCGTTACCACTGCTGTGGAGGCAGCGGAAGCAGCTTCGACTGTCGCTGAGGCAGCCGAAGCCGTTGTAGTTGTCGCTGCGGTCCTGATCTGACCACGCACGTTATGGTCTGAGCGCATCCACCCATACTCGATGAGACGTGTGAAGAAAACTTAAAATCAGGCCACTCGTGAGGAGCGATCATGGGATCCTTTGGCAGCCGGCCTGCGAAACGCAGCTTCAAGGGGCCCCGCCTGTAACGTCATGACGCACGCTGCTACCGAACACTACCGACAGATCTTTGACCGACGCACCCCCGGACAGCTTCGCACGCTGGCCCATATCAAGCGCTTCATGGAGCGCCTGGTCGGCGACATGGCGTTCCGCAGCGCGCTTTCGGAGAACGTCGACAACCCTCGAACGGTAACCGAGCGCTACGGCATCGAAGTCGACCCGATGGAGATGCTGCCGCTCTGGCGCGGTAGCTACCTGAATTACCGCTTCAAGCCGGAGTGTGCGTCGTGGCCGCTGGCTGTGATGTGGGACGAGTATATGCGCGAGATGTTGCGCCATCGCGACATCCTGCGCGACGAGGGCGAAATGTCGACGGTCAACCCTCGCTTCCATGCGTGGCGCGAGCGCCAAATCCGCCGCTGCGACGGCGAATTGGGCGGATCGGCGCCGTCGGTCACGCATCCCGTCATCGCTTTCGAGCTGAGCGAAGGCTGCACCGTCGGTTGCTGGTTCTGCGGCCTGTCGGCCGACCGCTTCGAGGGTTATTATGAATATAGCGAGGAGCATGCCGAGCTTTGGCGCGGCGTGGTCGGTGTCGCGAGCGAGATGTTTGGTTCGGCAGCCCGCACTGGCTTCTGCTACTGGGCCACGGATCCGATCGATAACCCGGACTACGACCGCTTTCTGTTCGACTACTATCAAATCACGGGCGCATTACCACAAACGACGACGGCCGCCCCGCTCAAGGATCAGGCCCTCACAAGGCGCGTGCTCGAACTGTTCAAACGCTACCGTGGCGTGACGAATCGTTTCTCCGTGCTAAGCACGAACCACCTCAATCAGATTCACGAGGCGTTTTCGCCCGAGGACCTGATGGGGGTCGAACTCGTCCTGCAGGGCAAGGAGGCGCTGACCGCAAAAGCTTTCGCCGGGCGCGCGCGCGCGAAAGGAGAAACTCAGCGCAGCAAACAACGACGATGCAATCGCGTTGCTGGAGCGCGATCACACGACGATCGCCTGCGTTTCCGGCTTCCTCGTAAACATGCCGCGGGGACGAGTACAACTGGTGACGCCGGTACCGGGGAGCAAACGCTGGCCTCTCGGCTACCGCATCCTGGATGAGCGTTTCTTCAGGACGCCCGACGAGTTCCGGGAGGGGCTCCAGAGCATCATCGACGAGCATATGCTCGAGAGCCCACCTCCCAACCTGCCGATCCGCTTCCGCGGAGACCTGCAATACGAGGCCGGGAACCTGCACTTCCACCTCCGCTCACGCAACATTGAACACCGGATACTCGACGACGTCGCTCCGATCTCCGTTGGCGATCTAATCGCGTGCGGCGACTGCACAGCGTCGGAGTTAGTTGTGCGCGTCATAGCTGACGGAGCGAGCGCCCTTGCAGTCGCCGATCTGCTAGACCAGTTGTACGCGGCGGGGGTGATCGAAGAGGACCTCGACGACCGCTTTGCCTGGCAGACCAGCGAGGGGATAACGAGCCGCATCGAAGCGGCCAAACACGCGACCTCCCGCACGGGCGTCGACCATGCCGATTCGCCTTGAGATACTGGACTACGTCAGCCTAAAGGAACTACGGCATCTTACCTATCCGGCAGTGTGGACCGCGGTGACAAGCCGTTTCGCATCCACGGTCCGCGGCGTCGCGGCGCGCACAACCGACGTGACCGCAGGACTTGCCCTGGCCGTGCCAGGCCCTTCCGGGCAGTTCGAACTCCTTTCGGTCTACGTCCTGCCTATGCTCCGCCGAATGGGCTTTGGCAGTTCCATGCTGGGCACGATCGAAGAGGAGTTCCGCGGTCTCGGCTTCAGGCGAGGCGTTCATTTCCTGCGCGTCGGCGAGCACAACCAGGACGCCGCACGCTTTTTCGTGAAAAACGGCTGGACCCGACCCGCGGTCAACAAACTGGTCTGCCACACGACCGTGCCGCTGGCGTTCGAGACGCCGTGGCTTGTCGAGGCGCGCCTGCCGGTCCGCTACCGCATCGTTGGCTGGCGGTCGCTCGGCGCCGACCAGCGAGCGACGATCCGGGATTTCGACGAACCCGGCGTGAATGACGACGTCAATCCGTTCATCTACGAGGAGGATAGTGACCCGCACACCAGCTTGGCGCTGGTTGATGCCGAGGGCGGAACGGTGCGTGGCTGGGCGATCACCCACCGGCTCGACTCCAGCACGCTGCGCTGGACCTGCTCGTTCATCCATCCCAGTCTCCAGGCAACGGCCTTGATGCGGCCGCTGTGGCTCGAAGTAGCGCGCCGCCAGCGCGCTTTTCCCGAACTGGTCAACCTCATGTTCACGGTTCCGGTCACGGAGCCGCGCATGGCTCGCTTTGCACTCCGGCGCATGAGACCGTGGCTGAGCGAACTCGCCTATGCCTGCATCACCATGAAAAGAGTGGCATGACATGAGCGCCGATGTGCCAATCGTCCTGGTCAACATGCCGATGTCGGCAATTGAACGGCCATCACTGGCGCTTGGTCTGCTGAAGTCGGCGCTGACCCGGGCCGGACTGCGATCCAGGATAGCGTATGCCAACATCTGGTTCCTGGAATACGCGGGCCTCGCCGACTATAATCTGCTTGAAAGTTCCCCTCCTGAGGAAGCGCTTGTTGACTGGCTGTTCGCCGGCATCGCTTTTCCTGACTTCGAAGCAGACCACGACGTCTTCCTCGACCAGTATTTCAGGCGCAATCCGATACACCCAGATAAAGGTCTGGCCGAGCGTCGTGCCCATTTCCGCGAGCTGCGCTCGCTTATCGGCGGCTTCATCGACTGGACCGCCGACAAAATACTGGAGCAACGGCCGGCCATGGTCGGGTGCACCTCGACTTTCACCCAGCATGTTCCCTCGCTCGCGTTGCTGCGCCGACTGAGCGGGCGATCACCGGGCCTAGTCACACTCATGGGTGGCGCAAACTGCGAATCGGTGATGGGGCGTACCACTCACGCGCGTTTCCCGTGGGTTGACTATGTCGTGTCGGGCGAGGCTGACGCACTGATCGGCGCGCTGTGTTGCGACATCCTCGATCACGGTAGAGACATTCCACCGGCCGACCTGCCATTCGGCGTTTTCGGTCCAGGGCATCGCGAGGCCGGCTATCCCGCCACGTCGATGGGCGACTTGGTGCCCCGCGCAGTGGTCGAGAACATGGATGACCTGCCGCTGCCCGATTTCTCGGACTATTTTGCCGAACTCGGGCGATCGCTCTACGCCGACCGCGTCTATCCCGGGCTGCCGATGGAGTTCTCTCGCGGCTGCTGGTGGGGCGCGCGCAGCCCCTGCACGTTCTGCGGGCTGAACGGCGGATCGATGACCTATCGCCAGAAACCGGCCAGGCAGGCCGCAGAGGAGATGATAGAGATGTCGGCGCGCTACGGCTCGTCGCGCATCGAAGCGGTGGACAACATTCTGGCCATTGACTACGTCGAAAAGACCCTGCCTCGCCTCACCGCCCTACCCGACAAGCTTGCGATCTTCTTCGAAGTCAAGGCCAATCTGAAGCGCCATGAAGTCGAGAAGTTGGCCGCCGCCGGCGTCCGCTGGATCCAGCCAGGTATCGAGAGCCTGGATACCCGTGCTTTGAAGCTGATGGGCAAGGGAACGACGGCAGCGCACAATGTTCAGCTCTTGAAATGGTGCCGCCAGTATGGCGTGCGGGTCAGTTGGAGCATACTGTGGGGCTTTCCCGGCGAGAGCGACGCCTGGTATGCCGAAATGGCCTCCTGGCTGCCGCTGCTGCATCATCTCCAGCCAGGACGTGCGGTGCGGTTGCGGTACCAGCGCTACAGCCCCTATCATCGTGCAGCCGACAAACATGGGCTGAAGCTGCGCCCAGCCGCCTCCTATCGCTCCGTCTATCCGCTCTCGGAACCCGATCTCGCGGATCAGGTCTACTACTTCGAAGACAGTGAAGACAACGATGTCGGCGGCCATTTCGCTGCGCGCGACGCGAGCCGTCGCCCGGGGCTGCATGCCGTTGTCCGGGGTATCGATGCCTGGCTGAAAGCCTGGCACGAGCCGAAGCAACCCATGCTGTCGATGCGCGACAGCGGCGACGAGATCACGGTCGAGGACACGCGCGCCATAGCAGTGGACCGTGAACACCGGATCAAAGGCCTCGAGCGCGAAATTCTTCTGGCTGCGGACGAAAGCATGCCAGATGCCCGCCTGCGCGAACGGCTGAGAACGGCGAATGTGATGCAGACCGAAATTGACGGAGCGATAGCCGACATGATCGCTCGCAAGCTGGTCGTGCGGCTGGATGCGCGGCTGATTGGGCTCCCGCTCTGGAATCCATATACGCCAATGCCCGCGCCGACCGCGTTTCCGGGAGGTTATTTCGACCGACGTGTCAGGCCCGTGAGTGCCGCCACGTGAACAAGGACAACTGCGATTTGCTTATTCGCAGGGAGATAGCCTCGACCATCCGCAGGCTGAGCGGAAACCGGAAATAGAGCCAAACGGCATGGGCAATCACCTGCGCCGGAAATCGGTGGCGACGATAAAGAGGATCACGGGAAAATCTGGTCATGCCGCCAGATCCCACATTTTGATCGATGCCCGGTTAACGTTACGGTGCCCACCGAACTGTGTCTGGCCGGCCTGTTTCGCCAGTGCATATTTGCGTATCGCACCAAGGCGCCAAGCCCCGCTGAGATCGAGAATGTTGTCAGGTCGGGTGTCGAAATGTTTCTGAAAGCCTACGGCACCGAACAGCTCGCTGCGGAAGAGCGCGGCTCGAATTCGGCTGATCTGCAGCGCCGCGTCTAGTGTCGCGTCGCGGTGATTATGACTCTTTGAGAGACGGCGTGGGATAGGATTTTGCCATCTTCGCTCGGGCCTGCTGTGTGGAGAACATCCAGCGGATGCGGGCGCCACTTTCGGTGCGGCGGCGTTCCCAGGTCCGGATCTCTGTTTCAAGGAGGTCGCGGCTAGCGATGCGGCGATCAAGACATTGGCGGCGCATGACGCCGATTTCGATCTCGACGATGTTGAGATCCCATGAGGAGGGTGGATAGCGATCTGCGCTCTGGCAAAGTGAGGTCGCGTACTTAATACCTTACTCTGGAGATAAGCATGCCCGTTGCAGCAGCTAACCGATCCGAAGCGCCGACCGCTATCCGCACTGATCTTGGCGCAATTTTCGTCTCATTCGAACTCAGCCGCTCGAAATGGTTGATCACCTCGCTGTCGCCGGGCGGCGGCGAGAAGATGTCGAAACATGCGGCGGCCGCCGGCGATGTCGCCGGACTGCTGGATCGATTTGCTGAACTCAAAAGGAAGGCAGAGGCACGAACCGGACGATGCTTTCCGATCATCGTCATCCAGGAGGCCGGGCTCGACGGTTTTTGGATCCATCGCGTTCTGCAGACCGAAGGCATCGAAAGCCACGTCGTCGATCCGGCCTCGATTGCGACCTCACGCCGGCGGCGCCGGGCAAAGACCGACAAGATCGATGGCGAGGCGCTGGTGCGCGCGCTGCTCGCCTATAAAAGGGGCGAGCCGCGGGTCTGTGCGATGCTGCGGGTACCGACGCCAGCGGAGGAGGACCGTCGCCGCATTGCGCGCGAGCGTAAGGCGTTGACCAACGAGCGCGTACGCCACGTCAACCGCATCAAGGGCCTTTTGTTCAGCCAGGGCGTGTCCGGCTACGAACCGCTGCGCCGCGCCCGGCGCAAGCAACTGGAGGAGATGAAGACCGGCGACGGCCGACCGCTACCGGCACATCTGAAGGCGCAGATCAGCCGGGAACTTGATCGGCTCGAACTGCTGCTGGAGCAGATCAAGGTGGTCGAGGCCGAACGCGATGCCATGCTCGCTGCCGCTGAGGCCGTCTCGCCGGCACCGGCGATGCTGCTCAACCTGAAAGGGATCGGTCCGGAGTTTGCCGCCGTCTTGTGGTCGGAAGGACTGTCGCGTCACTTTGACAACCGACGACAAGTTGCCGCCTATGCTGGTCTTGCGCCGACACCCTGGCAAAGCGGCTCGGTCGATCACGAGCAGGGGGTTTCGAAAGCCGGCAATCCAAGGCTGCGGACGACGCTGATCCAACTCGCCTGGCTGTGGCTGCGCCATCAACCGCGATCGGCACTCACCTTGTGGTTCGAGGACCGGGTCAAGCAGAACGGCGGCCGTCTCAAGAAGACGACGATCGTCGCGCTCGCCCGCAAGCTGCTCGTCGCGCTGTGGAAATACGTCAATGCGGGCGTCGTCATCGAGGGGGCGATCGTGAAGACCGCCTGATGCGTTACTCATCAAACTGAATTCCGCAATCTTCCAGGACCCGATCAGTCCTGGCGGATCCAGGTGGGACGAACCGACCAGTTGGATGGCTTCGAATGCCGCTGTTTGAGAATGGTCTCGTCCGCCTGAGCCGTTGTCCGCCGCAAGCGGGATGTTGGTGCCGCTGTCTCGAACAGCGACCGTATATAAGTTGGATCTGGCTCGGCAACGAGCCCGTCATGCAATCAGGCTCAGACCGTGGATGCCGCAGTCACCGTAGGTAGAAAATGCCGCCCTAGATAGAAGTTCCCGCTTGACCCTCCTCATATAAGCCAACTGGCGTGCCTGGGTGTGTAGTGGAACTCCAGGCGTCGCAAGATCCGATGCGCCTCGACTGCTGGAAAGGTCTGATAGACAGCGGAGGCGGTGTGGGTTGATAGGTTATCCATCACGACGCGGACCTTGTCGGCGCCGGGATAGTCCACGTCGACCAGGTCGCGCATGCAGACGGCGAAGTCCTCGTTGGCGCGCCGGTCGGTGACCTTGACCTTGCGCCACGACCGGTTGGCGTCGACCATGACAAAGAGGTTGGCCGTGCCGTTACGCTTGTACTCGGAGTCGTAGCGGTATCGCTTTCCGGGTTTCGGCACGATGGGCACGACGCACCTCGCCGATGAGCTGGATCGGACTTTCATCGAAGCAGACCACCGGTCGCTTGGGATCATGCGGCTCGGCATAGAGATCGAGGAGATCCTCCATGCGGGCGATGTATTCCCCATCGATATTGGCGATGCACCACATCTTCTGTTGCCAGGGCTTCAGATCGTTGTCGTTCAACCGCCGGCGGACGGTGTCGCGTGAGACGCTCGGGTGTTCGATCACTTCGACCAGGGCGTTGGCCAGAAGCTTCAAAGTCCACCGGGCGCATCCCTGCGGCGGATCAGAACAGGCCAGCGCCACCAGTTGCACCTCCTGCTTGCCGCTCAGTTTGCGAGCCGCCCCCGGACGCGGCCCTTCACTGAGGGCGGCCTCCAGGCTGATCTCCACAAAGCGCTTCTTGGTGCGGTAGATGGTCGAGTCGCTGGTCTGCACCGAGATGGCGATGGCCTCGTCGGCGACCCCGGCGTCGGCGGCCAGCAGGATCTGCATCCGCTTGAGCCGCCGCACCGGCAGTTTACCCCCGCTCACCAAAGCACGCAGCTCGTCTCGTTCGGATTGGCTGAGTTCGACCCGATATCGTATGTTCATTCCCAAAGCCCTTCTTGGTGGAAGAGCCGTAGGTGAATCTACAATGAATCAATTGCTTGACCAAAAGACGCCGGCGCCGACAGCACGGTTCACCGCCAAACAGGGCCAGTACCTCGCCTTCATCTGGGCCTATTCGCAGATCAATCGCCGCGCTCCGGCGGAGGCTGGCCCACGATCGTGACGCCGGCGGCGGCCATGTCGGTGAAATCCGACAATCCCATGCGCCCAGGTACGTGAACCTGCCGGAAGATGACCTCCTGTTCCTCGCCATGGACGGCGCGCCAGGCTCGGACCCGGCGCTCGATCGTGCGGCGAATGCCGGCTCCAAGCTCGGGATGACGCCGGATCATCTCGTCGAAGATGGCGATCGCCCGAATACCCGGAGCTGCCCTCAGCATGGGCACGACCTCGGCTTCGAAAATATCGGCGAGAGGGTCGGCACGGCGCCGTTGCCGCGGCGCCTTCTTTTGTGACGGCAGTCTCGAATCCTTCTCGATGCGATAGGCCGTGGCGATACTGATCGACGCCTTCGCCGCCGCGACGGCCGTCGTATTGGTCTGCCGGAACTTCATGAAAAGCCTCATATGGTGATCGGTTACGTGGCGGCCGGGCACAAAGTGATTCCTCCCCAACAGGAAAAACCACCGGCATACCCGGTCGACCGTGATCACCAGACGAACGCCCCCGAAAAGGAACGCGCCGCCGGCGGATTGCAACTCCCGTCGGGCTACGCCCTCCCTGCGTTCCAATCCGCCGGCATTCTCATCCTGATTGACGCTGCGCTCTCACGTTGATTGCCGCGCCGCAGGCGGACTTCCAGCGCTACTTCAGGGTCACCGCACCGTCAGTCCATCAGATGCTCAAGACCCTCAACCAACTCGGCTTGATCGACAAGCAGCCCGGTGTCGCTCGCAGCATCCAGTTGCTCGTCCCGCCACAGGACCTGCCCATTCTCGGCGTAGACTAACCCGTCATAATCACTGCGACGGTACACTAGGAGACCTGTGCGCGGGAAGCATTTTGCATTGATTTTGTTTGATCTTTTCCGCTTCCGGGTAAAGGGTGCAAAGATACCAGCGCTGACGTCGTCGGCTGTGTCTTCGAATGATTATTGAGGAGGAACTCCATGGCCCGCCGCATCATCGATCTCTCCATCGCCCTCGACAATGAAACGCCAGCGGACCCGCCGCCGATCCGCCCCGCAATCACCTATGTCGGGCATCGCGAAAGCGCCGAAGGCATGGTGACGTTCTTTCCCGGACTCGGCGTGGATCAGCTGCCCGGTGGCTATGGCTGGGCAGTGGAAGAGTGCAAGGTCAACACGCACAACGGCACCCACCTTGATGCGCCATGGCACTATCACCCCACCATGAACGGTGGAGAACGGGCAATGACCATCGACGAAGTACCGCTGGACTGGTGTATGCAGCCGGGTGTGAAGCTGGACTTCCGTCATCTGCCAGACGGTTATGTGGTGACTGCCGCCGACGTTGAGGCCGAGCTTGCCCGCATAGACCACACGTTGAGCCCGCTGGAAATTGTACTGGTCAACACTTCGGCCGCCGCCGCTTATGGCAGCCCGGCCTATCTGGGCAAGGGGTGCGGCATGGGCCGTGAGGCCACGCTTTTCCTGACCTCACGCGGCGTGCGGGTGACCGGCACGGACGCATGGAGCTGGGATGCCCCCTTCCCCTTCACCGCCAAACGTTACGCTGAAACTGGCGACGCCAGCATCATCTGGGAAGGACACAAGGCGGGAGCCGAGATCGGCTATTGCCACCTCGAAAAACTGACCAACCTCGACCAGCTTCCGGCCAAGGGCTTTACGGTTACCTGCTTTCCGGTAAAGATCAAAGGCGCCTCTGCCGGATGGACGCGGGCAGTGGCCCTTCTCAAAGAGGGTCCGACCATTGCGCAGCAGGGCCTTCCGTAAGAAAATTCGACTGTGTGACGTTTGACGATGGCGCGCAGCCGGAGTTCGGACGCCCATCGCTGTTCACGGGCGTTGATGGTGTAGACGCCCGCGACGACCGCAGTGTGTGGCAAAGTGGAGTTGTTTAAACCACCATTGGAGATGGGCATCATGAGCGAAGTTCGTACGATCGGTTTGGATTTAGCCAAGAACGTGTTTCAGGTCCACGGGGCTGACGAAACAGGTGCTGTTGTGTTTCGCAAGCAATTGCGGCGCGGGCAGGTTTTGAAATTCTTTGGTGGCCTGCCACGGTGCCTGGTTGCGATGGAAGCCTGCGGAAGCTCGCATTTCTGGGCGCGTGAGATAGGGCATTTGGGACACGAAGTCCGTATGATCCCACCGGCCTACGTGAAGCCCTTTTTGAAGCGGCAGAAGAACGACATGGCTGATGCTGAGGCGATCTGCGAGGCGGCGCAACGACCAACGATGCGCTTTGTTGCCGTGAAGAGCGAAGAAAGACAAGCCGCAGCAGTGGTGTTGCGCACCCGCGATCTGCTGATCCGGCAGCGCACGCAGATCAATGCGCTGCGCGGCCACCTTGCGGAATTTGGTGAAGTCGTGCCGCAGGGTTTAAGCTTCGCTTCGAAACTGATTGCGATGATTGAGGATCCGCAAACGGCTCTTCCAGAAACTGCGCGGACTGCTCTGCGGTTTCTGACAGCAAGCTTGTCCCAACTGAATGATCAGATTCGCGTGCTGGATGCACAGATTGTGCGCCGGGCTCGTGAAGATGAGACCGCACGCCGGTTGATGACAGTTCCCGGAATTGGCCCATTGATTGCCACCGCACTGGTGGCTCTGGCGCCATCGCCTGAAACCTTCAAACGTGGGCGGGACTTCGCCGCATGGCTTGGGCTTGTGCCGCGACAACATTCGACAGGCGGCAAACAGCGTCTCGGCTCCACGACGAAGATGGGGGATCGATCTCTGCGGCGGCTCCTGATCATAGGGGCCAATAGCGAGCTTGTGTGGCGCGCCCGCCCGCAAGGGTGCAACACCAGGCACGTGGCTGGCCAAGATGCTGGCGCATAAACCACCGATGCTGGTGAGGGTGGCGCTTGCCAACAAGATGGCGCGAATGATCTGGGCTATCATGGCCAAGGGAGGAATATACAGAGCTCCGGTTGCTGCGGTCTAAAGCCAACGTAACCGAGGGGACGTCGCAGCGAGAGAGGTCATCGGAAGTATGGCGCAACGGTCGTGAGACGGGATCAGGAAAACCAGTGTGCACCAAAGTGTCTCAAGAGCACGCGGCGTTGATTTGGACCTGACCTGCGAACACCATAAGGGCCCGCGGCATGTGTGAAAGCCGCATCACAGGCCGGACACATGTCAGCACCCGACAACGCGCAATGCCAACTAAAGATTCCTCTTGCCAAACGGGCGTCTACACATGGTGCACGGATCGTTTATTGGTGTGGGTTTAGGCAAGCGGTCACCGCAATAGCCTTTGTAGCGTAGCCATGCCTTTCAAACACAATACCAGCCGCCGCCATCATATTGAGAAGATGAAGTTCAGGGTGACGAACTGGCCAGAATATGAGGCCGGACTTCGTCATCGCGGCAGTTTGACCCTGTGGGTGACGCCGGAAGCCCTGTCCAGGTGGCAGCGCCAAGACGCAAGACACGTGGCGGCCAGCACCGCTATTCTGATCTGGCGATCGAGACCACCTTGACGCTGGGCCTTGTGTTTGGCCTGCGGCTGCGCCAGGCAGAAGGCTTGCTGGAATCGGTGCTGCAACTGATGGGGCTGGCGCTCGCTGTCCCCGATCATACCACCCTGAGCCGTCGGGCGCGGACATGGCAATCGCCCAACAAACGGCATGATCGCCAGGTTCCGCCGGAGGGACCAGTGCATGTTCTTGTCGACAGCACCGGCCTGCAGGTCTACGGCGCGGGTCAGTGGCTGGAGGAGAAGCACGGCGCCAGATCCCGTCGCAGTTGGCGCAAGCTGCATCTGGCACTGGATGCCGACAGCGGCGAGATCATTGCCCATACCCTGACTGATCAGGACACTGGCGATGTCTCTCAAGTTGAGCCACTACTCGACCAGATTGGCGGTCCGATCGGACAGTTTACTGCTGACGGCGCCTATGACGGAAACCCGACTTACGACGCAGTCATCGATCATAGGTAAGCGATGAGCGTTGGTGCATGGATCTTTTGTCAACGGTTTGGCGATAGGCAGGCAGGATCGAAATCAGCTTGATGCGAGTGCCATGCCGTACAAACACAACGCAGATCGTCGTCATCACGTCGGAAAGATGACATTCAGGGTGACGAATTGGCGTGACTACGAAGCAGGTCTGCGCCGGCGTGGTAGCCTGACCTTATGGGTAACGCCGGAGGCACTGGCGGGATGGCGCGCTCCGCGACGCAAGACCCGCGGCGGCCAAGCCCGGTATTCCGATCTCGCCATTGAGACAGCGCTGACGCTGGGTTGCGTCTTCGCAATGCGGCTGCGCCAGACCGAGGGATTGCTCCACTCGCTGCTGGATCTCATGGGGCTGAAAGTCCCAGTTCCAGATCATACGACGCTGAGCCGTCGGGCACAGAAGTGGGAGCCATCAGCCCGACGAAACCCGCCGCTGCCGGACGGCCCGCTGCATGTGCTTGTCGATAGCACGGGATTGAAAGTCTACGGCGCCGGGCAATGGCTGGAGCAGAAACATGGCGCCAGATCACGTCGCAACTGGCGCAAGCTGCATCTGGCAGTGGATGCCAAAAGTGGCGCGATCATTGCCCAAAGGCTGACAGATCAGGACACGGATGATCCTTCCCAGGTGGCACCGCTTCTCGATCAGATCGACGGCGAGATCGACCAGTTCACAGCCGACGGAGCCTATGACGGCAAGCCAACCTATCGGTCTATCCTGCAGCACAGCGCAACCGCGAACATCGTCATTCCACCGCGTTCCACGGCGGTGGAAAGCGGTGATGCCGGACCGCCTGGTCAAAGGGACAAGCACATTGCCGCAATCGCAAGCGACGGTCGGCTGAAATGGCAGGCAGCCACCGGCTACGGCAAGCGGGCGCTGAGCGAAACAGCCATCGGACGATACAAGGGGCTGATCGGACGGCGCCTGCGAGCACGCTCTCTTCCGGCTCAACAGACCGAGGTTGCCATCGGTTGCATCGTTCTCAACCGCATGCTGGCATGGGCACGCCCGGAGTCTATCCGGCGTCAAGTCACGCAGGCATAACCAACTACATTAAAGATCGAAATGCGTTCGATTTCATATCCGCGCACCAACGCCGCGCCAGGATCATTTGCGCCAGATCGGGGCGGAAGTCCTTGGAATGCCCGCGCTTGCCCAGCGTCTCGCCGCCCGCGCCGTAGAAGGATAACGAGGTGGTGTCCATGAACACAAGGCTGAGGTCGGTGAACAGGTCCTGCCGGCGCGCGAAGAGCTTTTCCTCGATCGCGTCTTTCACGCAGCGCGCCACCAGCGCGCCTTGCGCCTTTTCGCCGAGTTCCTCGCCCAGCCACGCCATGGCCCGGTAAAAGTGATGGAGCGCCAGACCCTCGGCGCCCTCGATACCATAATCGGCCATCCAGTTCGCGCAGTCGCGGTCCGAGCCCGAGACGAACAGCCGATGCAGCGTGCCAACGAACACCGCCCGTTCCACCGCAAAGCCGAACTGGCGCCCTTCCAGCACCTCTTCCAGCACCTCGCCGATCCCGAGCCGCTCCCACAGCCGCCCGAACAACAGCGGACCGCCGATGCGGCGAGAGGCAATTCGCCCCGCGTCAATGTCGGACAGGATGAGGCTGCGTTCGCCATGGCGCGCAATCGAGGCCGCCAATCTGTCAAGTTCGCCGCTGGCAACCAGCGCATCCTTGCGGCCCAGCGCCTTTATCGTGCGCTGGCGAACGGTTTTGCCGTCGCGGACACTTTCCACGAGGTAAAGATAGCGGTGGCCGCGCGCGACTCTCTCAACGACAAACATGCCAGCGTTGTTAGCGAATAAATGCCATAAAATCCATACAACATGCGGCTAGCAGATCAAATGTTGTTACCACACATTTTCGCGCCGAAAACTCGAGGCGAGTGAATTCAATAGCTTAACGGACAGCGTTCGCCATCCGTTCACCTCCAACTGTTCAAGTCGGGTCAAGGTTCGCGGCCGTTGGATGTACCTTTACCGCGCCATCGACAGCGTCGGCGACACGGTCGAATTCTTC
The DNA here is from genome assembly GCA_014189435.1 of Mesorhizobium loti. Classification (NCBI taxonomy): domain Bacteria; kingdom Pseudomonadati; phylum Pseudomonadota; class Alphaproteobacteria; order Hyphomicrobiales; family Phyllobacteriaceae; genus Mesorhizobium; species Mesorhizobium loti. The sequence continues at coordinate 424,251 of CP050294.1, read as the reverse complement.
TTCAGCGAACACCGTGATCTTCCGGCGGCCAAACGCTTCCTGCGCAAGGCGCTTGCACACCATGGACGCCCGAACCGCATCGTCGTCGACGGCAGTCAGACCAATCGTGAGGCAATCATTTCCTGCGATACTGAAAGCCGTCTGCGGGAGCGATCACACAAACCACCGATCCATATCCGCAAGAGCCAATACCTCACGGATGTATTTGACAAGGGCCGTTCTGCTCTGATGTCCTGGAAGTGTGCTCTCAGGGCGTTCTGTCCCGGCAGACGGTCGAGACCGCGGCGCGCGCAGCAAAGTCAGGGCTGGCCGGCAGGCCAGCGAGCAGTATGCACGACTTGGCCTTGACGGAGCGAGCACGTCGCTATCGTTCGCCGGCTGCGGGATGGATCGGCGAAGCTGTTTTTGTTATTCTGTCGCGGCTCGGGTGACCGCGTGGCGAAGAACAGGGTCGAGGTTGCAACCCTGTCGCGCAGCCTATGATCGTCGCACCTCATGTGCGGCGCCCGAGCGCCCCTTCGGCGATTGCTGTTTCCATGTAGCGACGAAGCGACGGTAGACTTCCTCGGCGTTGCCGATCGTCTCGCGCTCGCTCTCGCGTACCGACTTGTTGCTGTAGTCGGCAGCAGATCCCTTTGTCTTGCCGCCGCGAAGAGACGGATAGCCGGCGGTCAATTCCAGCTTTCGGAGCTTCCAATCCAGGAGCGCCGAGCGGCTCCAGATGTAGTTTTCGTCCTTGGTCAGCATGTGCCAGACGATGACCGCCAGCTTGCGCGCAGTCGCGACCGCGGCAACGTGCTTACCTCGCTTGTCGCGGATGCGCATGAAGAAGGCCCGCAGCGGGCCAGGCACGCCGGAAATGACCCACGCCGCCTCGACCAGCATCGACCGCGCGTGGGCTCGGCCTTGTTTGGTGATGCGGCCGTGATAGGCCGGCTTGTCGCCGGACTGCCGGACCCGCGGGTTGAGCCCAAAATAGCTGACAAGCTTTTCCGGTGATGAGAACCGTTCGACATCGCCAATGGCCGCCACGATACTCAGCGCGACCGTGACGTTCACGCCGGTGATCGTCATCAGTCGCTTGACCCGAGGCTCCTGGAGGGCCGTCTGCGCGAGACTCTTGTCTACTTGTGCAAGCTCACCACCAAGGCGATCGAGTTCACCGGCATGGCGAAGGACGACACGGCGCTGATCCTCGGCGAGCGGCTGAGCCTCCAGCCAAGCCCTGCCCCGCTTTGAGAACAGGGTGCCCTTGTAGGGCGGGATCAGGTTGGCGTGCAGAACGGAATGGATTCGGTTTTTGAGACGGGTCATCTGGGAGACGAGCTGCGTTCGTTCGGCCACCACGCGACGACGCGTCTCGGTTTCCTCGTCCGGCATCCAGACTTCAGGCAGAAAGCCACTCGCATGAAGCTTCGCCAGCACTGCCGCGTCGATCTTGTCGGTCTTGACCTTGGCCCAGGCGATGGCCCGGACCAGGATCGGATTGGCTATAACCACGCGGCCCACAAAAGGCGACAATAGTCGCACGATCGCACTTGTATTGCCTGTTGCCTCGATGACGATCTCGTCATCCGGCTTGAGCTTCATGGCGAACTGCAACAGGCGGCTGCGTTCAAGATCGATCCTCCCCGCATCCCGGATTTTGCCTTTCTCCAAGATCGCCATTTGGGCGAATGATCGGTGAACATCAAGGGCAATGATTCTCATTCCCGGCTCCTTTCCAGGGTCAGCAACCATGGGAGCCGGCGGGCTACACGACAACTACGGATCCGCGCTCGCAGCGCAACCGGGCAAGTCGAAGGGGGCGGCCAGATAACAACTCGAACTCTCAGTTCATCAGGTACTTCGGCCTGCCCGCCATGCGTGCTCCCGACACCCCAATCCCGGTAGGTGGACGGTAGTCGATCCATCCGTGCAAGAAAATACGGATTGGCGCGTCGCGCCTATTCATGCCTGATAACAATCGGATCGAGCAGGACCATCGGCGCATCAAGCGCCGGGTCCGGCCGATGCTCGGCTTCAAATCGACGGCCACCGCAGCCACCATCCTGACCGGCATCGAAATGATCCACATGATGCGCAAGCGACAGGCGAGGTACGCCTTCAATCCGAATCCGTCCTTGGCCAAGCAGTTCGAAATCCTCGCCGGCTGATGGACCTCGCATCAGGCCTCTCTGCGCCCCTATTCAGCCGTTGCAACAAAACCAGTGAAACCGCACTCGTCACGAAGCCGGTCGAACACCCGCTTGGCCGTATGGCGCTGCTTGCGCGGCACATTCACGTCCTCATCAAGCCAATGATCGATCGTCGAAACAAACACATCCAGCTTCGGACGCCGGATCGGCGACCGGCGCTGATAGCCAGGCGGCGTCGAGTAGGACAGCATCTTGGCCACGCTGTCGCGCGATATGTTGAAATGCTTTGCAGCATGACGCCGGCTCATCCCTTCCGAGCAAGCCAGTCGAACCTTCAGATATAATTCCACGGTGTAGATCCCCAGGCCCTCCTGCATTCGTCGCAGAAGGGAAATAGGTGGCCGGCTTTTACGCCGCCCGAAGCGGGACGATCCCGCCGCTACCGTGGACTATTTTTGCACCGCCGCTCTCACTTTACGGCGCCGTTTCGATCCTATGCAAACAACACTGTCGCTATTGACCCAAACTGTCGACTATCGAACAGGGCGCACCATAGCGAAACGTGTTGCATTTCGTGCGCAGCCCTCAACGCGAAAAGAAGGAAAGAAGGAAGAGCGCGACGTGAAGGTGCGCCGGCCCAACTTTAGTATCAGCGCGCAGCTACGTCCTCAGGATGGCACCTCTCTTGCACATCAACCTTGGGAAGCCGCTGTAACAGTTTTGCCCCCAACCAACGGAGATGACATGGCAATTGGCCCAGTAGTACGGAATTGCCTTTCGCAGCGACTCGTAAGAATTCTCGGCTCTGTTGTTGATGCCGTGCGCGCGGGGTGCTCGACATTCGGCATGACCTGCCGTAGCCGCTCCACGGAAAACGCTGCTTGTCGGTGATGATGCTTTGGTGTCAGGCCCTCTTGCACATGGTTAGCAGGCGCCTGTCGGCATTTCGCGGCGGCTCTGGAAGATACGCCGAGAACGTGTCTATCCTGATCAACAGTATAAAGCCCTACCGCATGGGGACAATCTCGGCGGTAGAGCGCTGGCGTTTGTAGCTGGTGTGCATGAACCAGCGTCTACTCACCTCCTCACGAGAAGTTACCCGTGACAACGCCCCAAATCAAAGACCCGGGTGGGACATTTTGGACAACGCACTTAAAAAATATCTTTCTGCCGAACTCGCCCGCGGAACCATATCGGTTGAAATCGATCGCAGCCTAATGCCCCCCGATGCAACGTTCGGGTTCGCGGAGCGCATCAATCCCAAACGGTCTTTCCTGTTCGCTTCCAAGCTGCTTGGCCGTCACAGTCCCGTTCGGCCTTCGCTGATGCGAAAGACGTACAAACTTCTGGCCGACCAAATTTCACCCGATCTCGAAGGGCCAATCCTGTTCATAGGCATGGCCGAAACTGCTGTCGGGCTGGGAGCGGGCGTGCACCAGCAATATTCAGAACAATATGACCGGCACGACACCGTTTACATTTGCACCACCAGACACGCACTAGGTTTGCCCCTAATCTGTGAATTCCAGGAGGAGCACAGTCACGCCCCAGAACATCTCGTACACTGGCCGCTCGTGCCAGTCCTGGTCTCGATGGTCAAGAACGCCCGGACGCTTGTGTTAATTGACGATGAAGCGTCGACCGGAAAAACATTCGGTAATCTGTTCGCAGCTCTGCCTGCCAGCATCAGGTCGAACCTTCGAAATACGGTTCTCGTTACCCTTACGGATTGGTCAGATGGTGCTGTCGAACAGATAATCGCAGCCAACGTGAAGCGCGCGTCAATCCTTTCCGGGAGGTATCGCTGGGATGCAAACGGTTTGAACATCGACGCGCCGGAAGTGCCATCTGTTGAGAAAAACAGGGGTAAAGTCATTTCGCCTGACAGGGATATCAACTTGGCTCGGTTGGGTGTCTCCCGGCACCATCTTCAACTGGATGGTGAGGCGGCATCGTCGGGCGCTACGCTGGTCCTTGGTACAGGAGAAAACATTTGGCAGCCGTTCCTGCTTGCGGAAAAATTGGAGCTGGAAGGAGCTAACGTCCACTACTCATCGGTTACCCGATCACCGATTTCAGTGGGTCACGCGATTGTAACGAAAATCGCATTTGAAGACAATTACGGCGGGCATGTGTTTAATTATCTGTACAATGTCGTCCCGTCAGAATACGTCAAAATCCTCCTGTGCTCCGAGACGAGTGAAGCGAATATAAGTTCTAAACTCATGCACTTCTTGGAAAGGGTATCATTAGTACGGCCTAAGAGAGTACCTCCTCATTAATCATTATCATCATACCAACATTCACATCTTTCCAGCCGCACACCATAGCTTGAAGTTACGGCAAGTGGCTGCAGAAGGAATTACATTGTTGACGATGACGAGTAAAATACTTTCTGGTACGTATCGTAGTACGGACGTCACTTTTCTTTTGAAGCTCGTAACTTTGGAGCCAATCGACGACGCGTCGAAGGAAACGGCGATACAGTCCGGCCTACGCCATTATTCGGAAATGATTTCTTCCGAAAGCGCGCCCGAAGCCGGCTACATGGCGATATTCTACGAAGCGATGTCAGTTGGCGCTGCGAGAATGGGACGCGAGGTAGCAGCTCTCGCGCGGTCTATCTCAAATCAAATTAAAGGCCCGATCACGTTGGCGAGCCTCGTTCGGGCCGGGGTGCCTTTGGGTGTTCTCCTCAAGCGTGCGTTGTCGCGCATGGGAAAGGACGTGCAACACTTTGGCATTTCGGTCATACGGGACCGCGGAATTGACAGTAATGCAATGCGCCACATCATCGAGCGGCGCCCCATTGAAGGTCTACTGTTTGTTGATGGCTGGACCGGCAAAGGCGCCATCTCCACCGAGCTGGAACGGAGCTTCCATTCGTTTTCTGCACAGCCGCCCAAGCTGGTGGTTCTGTCTGACCCCTGTGGCCGGGCATGGCTTGCGGCGTCGGCCGAGGACTGGCTCATTCCATCGGGAATACTCGGGAGCACCGTGTCCGGGCTGATCAGCCGTTCGATACTGAACGAGGACGTCATAGGTCCGGAAGATTTTCACGGTACAGTCCTATGGGATCACTTGGTGTCTCATGATATCTCAGCTGCTTTCGTGGATAATGTATGGGCACATGCCGTCACCGCGTTAGACCAAACTAATGATCTCGCGCAGCGGATGGACAACGACCGCTCAAGCCATCAGAGACGATCGCGGGAGGCAATCAATCGAGTTGCTGCACAGTTCGCCGTCGAGAATATTAATCGGATCAAGCCAGGAATTGCGGAAGCCACGCGAGCAATTCTGCGCCGCAAGCCTCAAGTTGTACTCCTGTCTTCCGTTGAGGACGCTGACTTGGCAGCGCTACGGCATTTGATCCGGGAGAGGAAAGTCCCCTTCCAAGTCGTCCCGAAAAATATCCAGCCATATCGCGCCATTACTTTGATAAAAAAGGTTTAGAACTTTGATTCTATCGCATTTTGGTCAAACTTCCAAACCGCTCAACCAGGATCGAGCGTGGGCCAAGCGTTTCGATTCATCCGGCTTGCTGATAGGCGGTCGTGAGTGCAACTCTTGATTAGCGGACAGAATGTCATTTTTGCGATTATAACTGGGCTGGCCGTCGTTTCGACGGGGGGCGGTTGGCATAAATGTGAACGCAAAACCAAAGTGATCTGCCCGGGATCTTTCCGAGTCGACGAAAACGGATTCCAAACATGGATGACGGATCGAGTGCATTGCCTGATCAACCCATCAAATCCGCAGATCACGCCATGCAGCCAATCGTCTTTGCCGATCTGGATGACACATTGTTCCAAACGCGTGCAAAGTGCCCGAAAGGCAGCCAGCATAAACTGGCGCTAGCTGCGATCTCCTCGAACGGACATCATTCCATGATGACGCCGCGCCAGGTTGCGATGATCGATTGGCTGCTGGGTACGTCACAAGTCATTCCCGTCACGGCACGTGGCACGACGGCCTACGGGAACGTCAAGATCGCGTTCAACAGCTATGCAATTGTTGCCAACGGCGCTGTCATCCTTAAGCCGGACGGTGCGCATCTGAAGGAATGGCACGATGTCATTTCTAAGGAACTGATTCCTCACAGGGGGGCACTGAACAAGGTACTTGAAATAGGTCGGCAAGGAGCCGCAGCTGGCAAAATGTCTGTTCGTTCGTGGATCGTTGAAGAAAGCGAGATGGCCACATACGCCGTTTTCAAAGAAAATAATGGTGATGGCAAGAGGCTGGCGGAACTGAAATTTGAGTTCGACGATGCGGGTTGGATACGGCATCACAACGGAAACAACTTCGCGCTCATTCCCCCGCCGGTTTCAAAGCGCCGGGCAGTAGAGTTCCTCTTGAAGAAACTCCGGTCGGAGTCTGAAGATAGGCCAGCGATCGGATTCGGTGACAGTGCAAGCGATCTCGGCTATCTCAATTTGTGCGACTGGTGGGGTGCGCCATCGCGCTCGCAGATTTCGGCGATGCTGAACGAGCCAACGAAGACGTTTTTTGCGGGCATTGCTTGAAGAGAAAACCATGTCCACCGCATGGCCGCGCGCCGCACGATTCGCCTTGACGCAACTGTTCTGTCGGCGTTATCAACTTAACTCGCGGTCAGGGATTTGCGGCATAACGCGACGGCATGAACGCCGCAACCGTCAGCTACAAGCGCCATCGTTTCGCGCCGCAGATCATCGCCCATGCAGTCTGGCTCTACTACAGGTTCCCCTTGAGGTGCTGTCAGGCGTTGATGGTGTAGACGCCCGCGACGACCGCAGTGTGTGGCAAAGTGGAGTTGTTTAAACCACCATTGGAGATGGGCATCATGAGCGAAGTTCGTACGATCGGTTTGGATTTAGCCAAGAACGTGTTTCAGGTCCACGGGGCTGACGAAACAGGTGCTGTTGTGTTTCGCAAGCAATTGCGGCGCGGGCGGGTTTTGAAATTCTTTGGTGGCCTGCCACGGTGCCTGGTTGCGATGGAAGCCTGCGGAAGCTCGCATTTCTGGGCGCGTGAGATAGGGCATTTGGGACACGAAGTCCGTATGATCCCACCGGCCTACGTGAAGCCCTTTTTGAAGCGGCAGAAGAACGACATGGCTGATGCTGAGGCGATCTGCGAGGCGGCGCAACGACCAACGATGCGCTTTGTTGCCGTGAAGAGCGAAGAAAGACAAGCCGCAGCAGTGGTGTTGCGCACCCGCGATCTGCTGATCCGGCAGCGCACGCAGACCATCAATGCGCTGCGCGGCCACCTTGCGGAATTTGGTGAAGTCGTGCCGCAGGGTTTAAGCTTCGCTTCGAAACTGATTGCGATGATTGAGGATCCGCAAACGGCTCTTCCAGAAACTGCGCGGACTGCTCTGCGGTTTCTGACAGCAAGCTTGTCCCAACTGAATGATCAGATTCGCGTGCTGGATGCACAGATTGTGCGCCGGGCTCGTGAAGATGAGACCGCACGCCGGTTGATGACAGTTCCCGGAATTGGCCCATTGATTGCCACCGCACTGGTGGCTCTGGCGCCATCGCCTGAAACCTTCAAACGTGGGCGGGACTTCGCCGCATGGCTTGGGCTTGTGCCGCGACAACATTCGACAGGCGGCAAACAGCGTCTCGGCTCCACGACGAAGATGGGGGATCGATCTCTGCGGCGGCTCCTGATCATAGGGGCCAATAGCGAGCTTGTGTGGCGCGCCCGCCCGCAAGGGTGCAACACCAGGCACGTGGCTGGCCAAGATGCTGGCGCATAAACCACCGATGCTGGTGAGGGTGGCGCTTGCCAACAAGATGGCGCGAATGATCTGGGCTATCATGGCCAAGGGAGGAATATACAGAGCTCCGGTTGCTGCGGTCTAAAGCCAACGTAACCGAGGGGACGTCGCAGCGAGAGAGGTCATCGGAAGTATGGCGCAACGGTCGTGAGACGGGATCAGGAAAACCAGTGTGCACCAAAGTGTCTCAAGAGCACGCGGCGTTGATTTGGACCTGACCTGCGAACACCATAAGGGCCCGCGGCATGTGTGAAAGCCGCAACACAGGCCGGACACATGTCAGCACCCGACAACGCGCAATGCCAACTAAAGATTCCTCTTGCCAAACGGGCGTCTACACATGGTGCACGGATCTTTTATTGGTGTGGGTTTAGGCAAGCGGTAACCGCAATAGCCTTTGTAGCGTAGCCATGCCTTTCAAACACAATACCAGCCGCCGCCATCATATTGAGAAGATGAAGTTCAGGGTGACGAACTGGCCAGAATATGAGGCAGGACTTCGTCATCGCGGCAGTTTGACCCTGTGGGTGACGCCGGAAGCCCTGTCCAGGTGGCAAGCGCCAAGACGCAAGACCCGTGGCGGCCAGCACCGCTATTCTGATCTGGCGATCGAGACCACCTTGACGCTGGGCCTTGTGTTTGGCCTGCGGCTGCGCCAGGCAGAAGGCTTGCTGGAATCGGTGCTGCAACTGATGGGGCTGGCGCTCGCTGTCCCCGATCATACCACCCTGAGCCGTCGGGCGCGGAAATGGCAATCGCCCAACAAACGGCATGATCGCCAGGTTGCGCCGGAGGGACCAGTGCATGTTCTTGTCGACAGCACCGGCCTGCAGGTCTACGGCGCGGGTCAGTGGCTGGAGGAGAAGCACGGCGCCAGATCCCGTCGCAGTTGGCGCAAGCTGCATCTGGCACTGGATGCCGACAGCGGCGAGATCATTGCCCATACCCTGACTGATCAGGACACTGGCGATGTCTCTCAAGTGAGCCACTACTCGACCAGATTGGCGGTCCGATCGGACAGTTTACTGCTGACGGCGCCTATGACGGAAAACCGACTTACGACGCAGTCATCGATCACAGCGCTGCCGCCGCAATCGTCATTCCGCCTCGCGTCAACGCGGTCGAACCATTCGACGATAGACCTGCCGGCCAAAGGGACCAGCATATCGCCGCAATCGTAAGCGATGCGCCAAGGCACCTTTCCCGAAATAGTGCTCTATAGTAGATAGTAGGAAGCCGTTGGTCCGCGTCGCCGCCGATCACTGCGGATCGTCATAACGGGTGACGTAGTGGAGTTCGCGCAGGGCGGGGATGACGAGGGCGATGTCTTTGTAGGCCTCATGCTCGATGAAGCGCGCGGTCTCTGGCCCTGGCCTGGGCTTGCCGAGGACGGGCCGCCCCTTTTTGTCGACGCAGTAGATCAGGATCGGCAGCAGCAGGCCGTGGTTGGGGTTGTCGAGGTCGAGTAGCCGTTTCCATTTTTTGATGTTGAGATTGATGGCCGCGTAGAACCCCTGGCACCACGGCCGCGGGTCGATGCCGCCGCTGGGCTTGGTGGCGAAACGGGGCGCATAATCCTGCGGTCTGTCGAAGAGCGTCTCGTTGATCCGGTTGTGGATCCTGGCGACGCTGGCAAACACGGCGTGATCGGTTGCAGATCCTTTGGCCAAGACGTCGCGCGGCAACCCCATGAGCGGGCACATCCAGTATTGCGGGTCCGGGAACCGCGGCCCGGTGACCGCCGCCGTTACGAAGCCATCCAGCGCCGACATCGTCCGCACCAGCGGGCGGGGGCGGGTTTGATGGCCATCCAGGCCTCGAGCGCCTCGTCCGACAGCGCCATGTCATCGATTGCGCTCATGCCGCCAAGGAGAGCGGCATCGCTTGGCGGCGCACCCAATTCCATATGTGGACGGCTCCCACTTGCAAGTGTTTTTTGCGGATATTTTTGATCGGATCGCTTGCATCCATATGTGCGGCCTTTGTGTGTGGTCGCACATGACCACTGGCCAAGATGGTTTCCGCAACGCGTGTTCCTAACACGGCAACGACCTCGAAAGGCCACTGGAATTGGCGGAGTGTCACGCGTCTTGGATCGATCGATCGCACCATCTGCTTTTCTCTTGCAAGTTCACAGCATCAGCTCAACACGGTAGCATTTTTATCGTGCTCGCCGTGGTGGCCAATTTCCTAAATTGCCTGTGTTTGTTCTTCCGGTCGCCGGTACGTTTCGCCGCTCACCATAAGCTTCCAGGCAATTCGGGCGATCTTATTCGCGAGCGCCACCGCCACAAGCTTCGGTTTCTTCCGTTGCAGGAGTTCGATCAGCCATCGGGAAGCATGTCTGCTTCGACCTGTTCTGACATGCTGAAGAAGGGCAGTTGCGCCAACCACCAATATGCTCCTCAGCATTTCGTCGCCAGCTCGGGTGATCACCCCGAGCCTGATCTTGCCTGCGGTGGAATGGTCTTTGGGCGTGAGTCCTATCCAAGCGGCAAAATCGCGACCTGACTTGAACGTTCGGGGATCTGGGGTCTTCATCATCAAAAGCGACGCGCCGACCGGTCCGACACCCGGAATTTCGGCCAGGCGCCTGCTGCATTCATCGGAGCGATGCAACGCGGTTAATTTCTCCTCGACGACTTTCGTTTCGGCAAGCAAGTCTCGATACTCAACGCCATGCATGGCAAAGAGCTCGCGGGCCAATTCAGGCAGGGCTTGATCGGCCGCAATGCGCTCCAATAGCGGTTCGATCCGGCACATGCCGGTGGCCGCGACGATGCCGAACTCCATGGCAAAACCGCGAATAGCGTTGGCAAGCTGTGTCCGATTGCGGATGAGTCTCTCTCGCACACCGACCAGCATTAACGAAGCCTGCTGTTCCGCGCTCTTTACCGGCACGAAGCGCATGGTGGGTCGGCTCATCGCCTCACACAAGGCTTCCGCATCCGCCGCGTCGTTCTTGCCGCGCTTGACATAAGGCTTGGCCAATTGCGGCGCGATCAATTTTACGTCGTGGCCAAAGGAACCTAACAACCTCGCCCAATGATGAGAGCCACCGCAAGCTTCGAGTGCGACGGTGGTCGGTGGTGCTTTCTCGAAGAATTTCACCATCTCCCTACGCGAAAGCTTCTTGCGCAGGATTGGTTGCTCGGCTGCGTTCACGCCATGCAATTGGAAAACGCTCTTTGACGTATCGACACCAATTCGGATAATCTCTTCCACGGACGGTCTCCCTCGATTGAGCTTTCAACGAACTCATTCTGGCACATCGCGATGCCGTTGGGAGCCGTCCACCCCAACACGGCATCAGCTCATCCCATCGCGAGGCTGGCCAGTCGTTCTGGATGCGCTCGGTGACATCGGCCATGTAGGCTTCGGCATCGACGCCGCAGAGCTTGCAGGTCTCGATGATGCTGAGCATGACCGCTGACCGCTCCGCCGCGGCGAAGTTGCCCGAGAAAAGCCAGTTGCGTCGGCCGACTGTAAATCCACGAATGGCCCGCTCCGCGATCAGGTTGTCGGGCTCGAGCTGGCCATCGTAGAGGAAGCGATTGAACGCGCGCCATCGTCTGGTGCCATAGGCGAAGGCCTTCGCAATATCCGCATGGCGCGACAAACCGTTGCCCTGGCGCGTGAGCTGTCGTCGCAGCGCCCGGACCAGTGGTCGGGTCCGACTTCGTCGTGCGGCCAATCTCTCGGCGGGCGGGAGTCCCCGTATCTCTTCCTCGATCCGGTAGACCGCCTGGATACCGGCCATCGCCGTCGTGCTGAGCTCGGTCGGCTGGCTGTCGTGAACGTCGAATATCTTGCGACGCAGATGGGCCAGGCAGGCTGCTTCTCGAATGGCGCCGCCCTTGTAGAGCTGGTTATAGCCGCTGAATCCGTCGGCTTGGAGCGTGCCGGCAAATCCGGCGAGTTCGCTCATCACGCTCTCGCCGGCGCGGCCCATGGTGGCGCGATACCAGGCGATCGGCGGCTCCTTCGAACCCGAGTTGCGGTCGTCGGCGACATAAACCCAGAGCGCGCCCTTGTGTGTCTTGCCGGTGCCGGGCGCCAGGATCGGAAGCCGCGTGTCGTCGGTGTGAATCTTGCTGCGGGTACGGCCGATCTCACGGATGCGGTTGTAGATGGGATCGAGCAAAGCGGCGGCGTAGCCGGCGCTGCGCGCAAGCGTGGAACGCTCGATATCGACGCCCTTGGCGGCCATCATCTGTACCTGACGGTAGAAGGGCAGATGATAACCCCACTTGGCCATCATGATATGGGCGAGCGCAGCATAGCTGAGCTTACCGCGTGCAATGGCCTTGGCTGGTGCGGGCGCCTGGATGATTTTATCGCAGGTCCGGCAGCTGTACTTGGGTCTAATGGTCTCGATCACCTGCCAGGCCTGAGCCACCAGATCGAGCATCTCGTCGCCATCTTCGCCCATGGCGCGAAGATCGCCGCCGCAGCCCGGGCAACATGCGCAAGAGGGCTCGCGAACGACCCGCTTGCGCGGCAGGTTCGGGTTGAGCTTACGCACCGGCAACACCCGCACCTTGTCGCTGTCCGCGACGATAGGCAGTTCGAGATCGGGCACGCTGGCGGCGAAATCGGTCTCGAGATCTTCGAGTTCGAGCTGCATCTGGCCGAGCTTCTCGGAGGAGCGGCCGAAGGCCTTGCGGTTGAAGCGATCGATCCGCAGCTGCAGGCGCTGGATGCGAAGCGCGGCCTCGGCGCGCTCTCTTCGCAGCTGCTCATCCCGTTCGGCAATGGCGATGTCACGGGCACAAACCGCCGCCTCCAGAGTGGCGATCCGGGCGAGGAAATCAGCGATGGAGGGAGCTTGTTCCGACACCCAAATTACATACCCGAAAGACCTCGTCTACGGAAGCAAAATCGACACAAAATCAATGAGAACGGCCGAATTTAGCCGGCCAGACGTGGTCGATAAATCTTGTTCGGCCGGCGCCAATCGATCCCGTCCAAAAGTAGCGAAAGCTGTGCCTTAGTGAGCGACACGGTCACCTGATCCTTGGTGGTCGGCCAGGCGAAACAACCATCGGAAAGCCGTTTTGTAAAAAGGCAGAACCCCTGGTCGTCATGCGCCAAAACCTTGATGATATGACCCTTGCGTCCACGGAAGCAGAAGATCGCGCCGGTATGCGGGTCGAGCGCGAGCACCTGCTGCACCATCCGCGCCAGGCTGTTGATCCCGCGGCGCATATCGGTCTCACCGCAGCACAAGTAAATCCGGTCGGTCGGCACCACTGTGATCAACTGGTCAACTCCGCCAGGACGATACGTAGCGCCGTCGGATCGACGGTCCCCTCGATCCGCAATCGCGCGCCGTTCGGAAAGGCCACGACGATCCTGCCGGCCGGGTCCGGGCAATCGGCGACGGGACGCTCGACCTCGGGCAGATCGTTCACTTCGATCCGCGCGAAAGTTGCCATCGCCTGATCGGCCTCGAGCTCGCCGCCGGCCATCTGCTTGCGCCAGGCATAGAGCTGTGACGGAGCTACGCCGAACGCCTCCGCGACCTCGGTCACCGACGACCCCGCCGCGCTCGCCAGATCGACCAACGCGCGCTTCTCAGTGCAACTCCACAGCCTTCGTTGCCGCACGCGCCCGCGCACCGTTGTAAGCTCTTCGGTCGCCGCGGCGCCGCTTAACTCGGCGACCATATCGCCCCTTGCATGTTCCAATGTCATGGCTCGAAAACTCCATGTTCATCGGCCTCTTGCAAGGTGCCTTGGCGCATCGCTTACTCCGCAACAGCGTGTCGCCGCTTACCGGCATGGCGAGTTTGCGCGACAGGCGGGAGCCGGATTCGCCGCCGACCGCGAAGCCGATCGCCAGATGGCTCTCGCCGAGGCGGGCGGTGCGTCTCGCTCTTGGCTGCACCGTTTCCGGCAATCGTTCCGTAAAGATCCGCTGACGGCATTGCGGATCGGCGCAACGGAACCGCCTGGCGTGAAGCCGGATTTCGACAACCCGTCCCTGCCACGGCAGATCAGCCACCCGGCGCATGTAGTGGCTGTGGACGCGGCCGGTTCGGCAGCCGCAGGAGGGACAGCACGATTCTGTCGCCTTCGGCCGGGCCACAAGCACCACCTTGTCGGCCTCTGGGAGAATTTGGACAATCGAAAGCTCGGGCGAGACCAGCGAGCGGAAGGCATGGAGCACGGGCGAATCACCGGCGACGACTGCGATTCCGACTCTATGGACTCATTCGCACCGCCCGTGAATCCCGGCACCTGCACCAAATATGCGGAAGACCCCCTGATTGACGCTGCGCTCTCATGTTGATTGCCGCGTCGCACATCGTTCTCAACCGCATGCTGGCATGGGCACGCCCGGAGTCTATCCGGCGTCAAGTCACGCAGGCATAACCAACTACATTAAAGATCGAAATGCGTTCGATTTCATATCCGCGCACCAACGCCCGCCCACAACGCCTTTCTGCTCGATCGCCAGCCCTCGATCCTGTCCATACCGCTCAACGCACACCAACGGCCAACAAACCATTGCAAATGCTCGCAAAAAGAAGCGTTTGTGGACGAAAACTAGCTAGTTGAAGAAGGGACCACCGCAAGACGGGGCCTTGCAGAAGTAGCTTCCCGTGACGTTGAATGAATCAACAAAGCAGGATGTCCGACAGAGGTGCAACTTGCTGCAGCGGGCGCAGTCCGGATCAACGACCTTCGGGTTCGCGGTGCGCGCACGAAGGACAGCAAACGCTTCACTGTCCCAGATTGCTTTGAGTCCCGCGCTGAACACGTTGCCGTAGGTAAAGGCCCTCACCCCATGCATCTTGTCACAAACTGCGACGTCACCGCTCGGAAATATTGACATCCCCATATTGATGCCGCCGCAGGGATACCACTCGCTGTCGTTCCACTTTCCGATGGAATCCTTTGGCGAATGCACAGCACAGATTTGTGCATACTGCTCTCGCTTTCGCTCAATCCGATTTCTTACGCGGGCCAGTTCCTTGGAGGAGATCTTGCGAGCGCGATTGGCAGGGGACTTAATGGCTCCACTCTCCATGTAGGAGATGCCGACTTCCGCGACACCCAAATCCACTAGCAGATCTATAGTCTCTTCCACTGCGTGTTGGGTCGTCGGTGTCAGCACACTCTTGACCACCACCCGAATCCCCGCCGCCCGCAAAAACCGGATCGCGTCGATCACCTTTGGGAAGTGCCCGCGTGACCGCGTAACTTGGTCGTGTAACTGGGGTGAAGGCACGTCGAGGCTGATCGTCATCTCTTCCATGCCCGCAGCTGCTAACCGAAGGGCAATGTCCGGACAAGTCCCTATCACCGTGCCGTTGCTGGTCATGGCCGGAATCATACCCAGCGTGAGGGTGCGCTCCACTACCTGAAGCCAGCCGTCGAAAAGCGTTGGCTCACCACCTGTTAAGCCGACAAATACGACTCCCCAATCCGCCGCCTCGCCCAGCAGTTCAAGGCACTTGTTCAGGTTCCAGCGTCTGTCGCTCCTCTGGTGGCGATCCTGGTAGCAATACGAACAGCTGAAATTGCAGTTGAAAGTGAGAGTGAAACTGATTCCCGCAGGAACGGGCCACTTTCCAAAGGTGGCGCGTTCTATGGCGGGTGTATCGGCCGGGTAGAGGAATTTCTGCGGACTAAATCGCTCGGTTGGATTTGGTTTAGCCTCGAACGTGAGAAACTGCCGATAAAGCCTAAGCAGCTGATCTACTTGTGACTTTGCTTCAACATCCGTAAGCCCAAATGTCTGCCCATAGATATAGGCGATTTCGGAGGTGAGGAGTGTTCTGTCGCACAGCGACAGAAAGAACGCGTGAGAGGGATCGACCATACGAATCTGTGATGGATGGCGAGCATGAACCAAGGCATAGCCATGCATTGGCTTAAGTCGTACCGCTTTTTTGAGCTGGGGTAGCAATTCGATATGATCCCTGGTCACTCGGATTTCGGAGCACAGCTGCGCTTGTAGGCAAGCAAGAAAGGTAGCTGGCCGACAACAACGCCGGCCAGTTGCACCGCTTAAAGAGGCTGGACCTGAATGCAGGTAGACAGAGCGTTCCAGCAGCCGGGAGCACAGGTGGGTACTTCAAGCCCGTCTCTCAACCGCAGCGCCCGAGCCTCGGCTCGCGAAGCCTCGGCACGAAGCTGCGCAGCCAAACTCACTAGGACGTCTGGTTGATGCAGATATCCTGATTTTTGTTCGTACGACATAGGTCAATCTCCTTTGGTTGATCGCAAACCTTCCCAAGGGCTTGCGTGAGATGACCTGCAACTGGCGTGCCATGAGGACGTAGCCGCCGATCTCAACTGGTGGATCCGGCGAATCGATACATGCCTATTTTTGCTGGTGTTTTTCGAGGTCGGAGTCAGCTTGGTGCAAAGTGCACATGATCGGATCTAGTCGGAGCGTTCGGTCAAGGAAGATTTGTCCGATAACCGACAGTTTTGTCTCGTCGGAATTTTAGGGCGTAGTGACGATTTAAGGTTTGGGGATTCCTTTTGGGAGAAATCAGAGGTTGTGTGCGTCAAGTTCTGCAAAAGGGGGCGGCCATAGTGCTGGTCATGCGGCTTGCGTAGAGCGAGCTTCTTGTGCTCGCGCAGGTCGTCCATGTTGATGTAGCGGTTTGCGGCGACTGGTCGTTACCGGCACCACCGGTGATCGTGTCGACCTGGGCGGTTATGACGTACATTGAAAAGCGCGCTCATGAGGGCAGAGCGTGGCTGTTGCAAAGGACAGCGCAGTGACCGAGGCCTGATTGCGCGGCGAGCATTTCCATTATGCCCGTCGTGTACCCAAGAAAGCCAGGGCCTTCGACGGGCGTGGTGAATTCATGCGCCGCGCTCTTGATACGCCGCGCGCTCTTCGGGTTGATGCCGACGCCGCTGCCAGAAAGCTGTGTCCCACCGTGCGGCGGCGGCATAGTGATTAGCGAGCGCGGAGGCGTAGTCGGCAAAGCCCTGCGAGGCGATCATCGCGTAGCGCGTGCGCGCGAGTTCGTCACGTCCGTCGACCATGTCCGAGGCCGCATAGGCGGCGAGGATACCTGAGCGCAGCGCATGCACGATCCCGCGCGACGAGAGCGGATCGGCGGCGAACAGGCTATCGCCCGCTGCCACCCAGCGCTCACCCGCGGCTGGATCGACTGTGGCCGTTCCCGCCGATTTCACCAGCGTTGCAGTTTCACGCGCGCCAGGAGGCAGGAGCGGTGCGATTAGCTGTGTTGCCGCCAGTGCGCGGTACCAGGATTTCGGGTCCCGCAGTTCGCTGCCGAGGTCAGGATCGGTCAGGCACGCCACCACCCGGCGTCTGTCAGGCAAGTCGGCGCTGTACCACCAGCCCTCGGGGCGCGCCTCGATGACCACTCGACAATTGCCCGGCGCGCGGTCGAAGAAGCGGGTATACGCCGCGAGGTGACCGTGCGCCCGGAGTTTCGCGCCGAAGGATCGGGCCAGCCTCCAGCTCCGGCCGGTCGCCCAGATCACGGCGCTGGCGACGATATCCCCATCGGCCAGGTTGAGCCGCCAGCCCTGGCCTTCACGCACCGCCGAACGCACCTCGCTGCCAAGCCGCACCTGCGCGCCTGCTGCCGCTGCAGCCTGTATCAAGAGCTGATCGAACCGTGCCCGGTCCAGTTGCCAGCCCCCGCCCTGGGCGGAGAATATGCTGTGCCGCTCGTCGAACGCCTCGCCAGCCCAGGCCGAAACGACTGCCCGGTTGTCCACGAAAGCCGCGGCAACGAACGGTGTCCAGACGCCGAGCTGGCGCAGCAGCCCCTGCGCCACCGCCGCCAACATCTCGCCCGGTTTCGGCCGATCGTGCCGCCCCGCCTCGAACAACACCACGCGCCGTCCCGGAGCGTGGTGGCGTAACATCAGCGCTGCCGCGGCACCCGCCGGGCCGCCGCCAATGACGACGAAATCAGCCTGCTCGGACGGCATAGAAGGACGCCATCACCCCTGCCGGATTGGTGCTGCCGCCGTCACCCGAATGTGGGATGGTGCGCACCACAGAGCCGACGATCGCGGGTACTTCCAGCGGGTCGGTGCTATCAGGACAAACGGGTACTAGCCAGCCGATATAGTCGTAGATGATCCACGGCTCGCCGCCGACCACGCCCTTGCCCTGGAAGCGGACCTGCATCGGCGAGCCGTAGCCGAAGCTGCCGCGCAGATCGAGCGACCATCCCCGCCCGCCGATCGTTCCCGAAAGCTCGGTCTCGGACTGCTCCGCAATGGCCAGCGTGCCTTTGCCGAACAAGAGGTCGTTGGCCGCCTTGCCGAGGTCAGGGTCGTTGTTGAAGCTGCGATAGGTCCAGTTGCCGACAAACGGATTGGTCACGCTCATTCTCCCGAATCTTCGACGCAGATGTACTTGACCCCGGGCGAGGGCTGATCGAGCCCGCCTGCCGGATTACGGACGATGAAGCCGAGCTTCGACCATTCGGTCACCATCTTGAGGTCGCCGGCAAGCGTCTGCGGAATGCCGCGCGCCCAGTTGCGGAACTGGAAGTCCGTGCCGACGGGATAGTAGGCCTGCATCGGCCGATGCGCCGGCCACCACAAGGTCTCCCACACGCGCCGCTCGCGCTCCATCAGCGTGTTGCCGACACTGTCGGGATAAAGGACGTTCCATTCTTCGTAGGTGACGTCGATCGTCTGGGTGGAGCATTCATTGAAATCGGCCTGCCATGGCAGCCCGCTGAGCTTGGTCAGGTCGCCGGGCTGCAATCCGACATTGAGGTCGCTGCCTTGCGACAGCGGGTCGGAGGCATAGGCGATATAGCCTTCCTCGCTGACGCCCGCTCCCCATCGATTGGCGTTCTCCTGCGCCGCGGTCAGCGCAAAGCCGTACCATTCCGGGTCGGCCTTGATCCGATAGGGCTCGCGCCAGATCGCCGGGTTGCGGATGATCCACGTCACTTCACCGCCCGGGCAGAAGGCGCCGCCGAGCCCGTTCGACAGCACACCCTGATCGAGACCGCGTCCGCCCGGCACGTTCCAGTCCTTATAGGGCTGCCACGGATCGATCGCTGGGGCGAAGCCTGCATCCACCTCGTCAATGAAGATGCCCGCCGCCCATTGCCGCAGCAGGAACAGTTGCGTGTCGGTCAGCCGAAGGAACTTGCTCACCGTCTTGTTGGTGATCGGATTGTCGCCCGCAAGCAACGGCATCAGCGGCAGGTGATAGGTTCGGGTCGCCGGATTGGCATCGAGCCGGAACAGGTTCTCCTCGCCCGGCTTGCGCAGCAGATCGAACAGATACTGCCGCGCGGTACGGCCGGGATCGGTCGTTGCGTCCTTCGCGGCCGCGGTGAGCGCACGGTCAAGCAACTGGCCGGAGCGATATTCGAACGCCAGCCGGCGCAACGCAGCTTCAATCGGCTCGTCCGGATCGGCGGTGCGATCCGGTTCACCCGGCTCCTGCCGCGACGAGGACCGGGCAAGCGTCAGCATCCGCTTGCGCGGTGGCGCGGCGGCCGCGGCGATGCGCTCGATCACGCTCGCGACCACCGCGTCGAAAGCGCTGCGCGCCTCGGCATAGGCGGGCTCGGCCGCCGTGTCATTGTCGGCGAACAGCTTTTGCCAGCGCGCGGCATAGCTGCGCGGCGCCTCGCCGTCGCCAGGCGGGCAGACCGCAGCGGTGAAAGCCGCCGCTGCCGCCTTGAGCGTGGCGGCGGCATCGCCAACCACGGCATCGTCAGCCGCGCCCGGCGCCTGCGTTGCATCGAGCAGCATCAGGCTCGGTTCCACCGCTGCCTCGAGCAGCCCCCCGCCGACATGATCGTCCTTCGCGCGGCCTTCCTTTTGCGCCAGCGCACGGGGCGCGATCCGCGGCGGGATGCACAGGCGATAGGGATCGAACGTGCCCCGGCTCGACTGGTTGTGCGGAAAGTTCGATTGCTGGAGGATGTTGGCGAAATAGGAGAATTCGTCGGCACGGAAAATGATCGGCCAGATATCGCGCCAGAACCACGGCCGATAGGCCGGGTTCCACTCCACCGGTCCGGCCTTCCAGTGCAGCAGGGCCGCCGTATCGGTCGGGTCGATCTTCTGCGGCGCGTTGAATGTTCCTGCCGTGCCATACATGTCGGTGCGATAGGCGAATTCGCGGATCGACATGTCTTCGACCACGTCTTCCAGCGTGATCATGTCGAGGACTTCCGGCGCGTAGCGGGGATAGCCGACCAGCACCCAGGCGGGGTATTCGACATCGATGTAGCGCAGCTTCTGGACGCGCTCCTCCATCATCACCAGCCGCGCCATCACCGGCCCGTCCGAGATGTCATCGAACCAGCCGTCGCTGTTGGCGTAGGTCTCGATGCGCGGATGGCCGAAACCTGAGAGGAACGAGCCGCTGTTGCCGTGCCCGCCGAGCACGAGCAGCCGCCCGTCATCGTCGGTCATAATGTCGCCCAGCGTGTCGATGTCGTTCGGCGCCATCCCCGTCGGCGGGAAGGTGACGGCATAGGCCGGGTTGGTGTCTCTCCCGAAGCTCGCCTTGCGCCGCGCGCTGCAGTCGACGGCTTGCGGGCCGGCGTCGATGATCAGCTTCTGCCTTTCGACCGGATCGGTGATGCCGGCGTTGCGCAACGGCGCGTCTGCGGCATAGCCTGCCTCGCCACGCAGCCCGTCGAACGTGAACCATGCCGCCTTCTTGTTGGCGAGTTGAACGCGCCACTGGATGTCGACCAGCTTGCCGCGATTGCCGCCACCTTCGACATGGTCGCCGATCTTCAGCGGGCTACCCTGTGGATTGGCCGCGTCATAGACGAAGATCTGGAAACGCGCGGCCTGGCGCTTGATGCGGCCCTCGCTGTCCTTGAAGTTTTTGATCGGCGCGTCGCCTTTCGCGGCATTGCCGTTGGCGTCGCATTCGATCGGCAACTGCGCCGGCTTTTCCGGCGAGATGCAGAAACCTTCGGGGCTGTCGCCGAGCCGGGCGATGCCGACGGCGGGGTGGATGCGATAGACTGTTGGGTCGGCCATTTGATTTCCCCTCAGCGCCTGCGCCGGCCGCGTCTTCTGGTCAGTCGAGAAAGTTGAGCGAAACCCCATCAAGCCGCAGCAGCTCGCGGTCTTCCTTATAGGAGGCGCCGATCACGACCAGGCTCACCGTGAGGCTGGTGGCGCCGGCCGCGATCAGCCGGCGTGCCGCGCGCGTCACATCGATGCGGTGGTTGCGCGGCGTGTTCATGCTGCGCTCGCGCAGATCGAATTTGCGGTTCTCCGCTTGCGGACTCTCGCAATGCCCAGGCCCGCCATAACATTCGCCATGACCGAACACGGCGGCGTAGCCGGCATAGCCCGGCACGTTGAGCGGCGTCGAGGCGTCGGCATCCTGCGTGTTGAGAAACACGCGAATGAAGCAGGAGCGCAGCAGCTGAGGCACGCGGTGCAGCCGCACTTCGACCGAGCGGAAGCTCTTGGTCGCCTCAGGCACCGCAATCGGCGCCGAGACGAAGCGTCCGACCGGATTGGTCAGCCCCACCGGCATCAGGCATCCGCCACGGACATACTCATAGCCGAAACGGTTCATGTCGAGCGTATCGCGCACCGCGTAGCTCCACGGCGTCAGTGCGGAATCGAGATCGGCTGGCAGCCCGCCGGGATGGTGCTGCTGCCAGCGCCACCAGAGCCGGTCGATATTGGCGTGCACCGGCCAGAAGATCGGGTCGTAGGACGCGGTCAGGTTCGAGAACATGTCGCCGAACTGCGGCTCGGAGTAGAGATCGTCGCGCTGGTGGAATTTGCGCCCGGCAACGCGCACCGCGCTGTTGCGGTCGGGGGGAGCGCTGGTCTTGAACGCAGGGTTCATGCCCCCGGTCCAGATGTGCATCGTGTTGTGCGGGTTCTGGTCGAGGAAGCCGAAGCTGTCGACATAGAGGCTGCCGCCGCCGAAGTCGCGGAAGGTGCGCAGGCTGAGGATCTCGTCGATGTCCTCCTGTGCCGGGTAATGGTAATGGATGACGGTGTTGATCGTGCCTTTGCCGAACTGGCTGGAGTAGCGCAGCGGGTACCACAGCGAATTGGCCTCAAGCACCGCGTCGATCAGCCGCTTGCGGTTTTCGCCGGCCACATACTCCTTGCCGCATGCCTTGCTGACCGCGTCGTAGATTTGCGTCGGATTGGCCCAGAACTGGCCGACCAGCGTGTCGATCTTGGCCGGAAAACCCTTGTCGCGCAGGAAGCGCACCGAGTCCTGGGTGAGGAAGCCTTTGAAGGCATCAGGAAGGATTGCGCCGTTGGCCGGATCGTCCGGCTTGTAACGCTCGGCCGGGAAATCCCACCACGGCATGGTCACGTCGGGGCAGAAATCCTGCAAGGCCTGCTCGAATTCATAGAGATACACGCGATGCCACGGCAGGAAGCGCTCCCAGCCATGCTGGCAATGGTTCTGGTGGATCAGCGCCAGATTGTTGTAGCTGCGCTTGTCGCCGACCCATTTGTTGAGCTTGTAGAGCTCGCGAAATGCATGGCGCAGCCGCTCTTTCTGCGCGTCGTCGAGCACATCGACATCCATGCGCTGGCGCAATTCGCCCTTGGCGTAGCGCCATGCCGCGGGATCGGATGCCGGGCCGAAGATGGGGCCGGGAAGCCCCTTCACCTCGACGCGGGCCTCGGTCGTCACGCTGACTTCGCCGGCAAGCGCGACCGTCTCGATCAGCTCGCCGGGGCAGCCTTCCTCGATCCAGGTCTCGATCCGGTCGATGTCGTCGTCGGCGACCGGCTTGCCGCCCCAGGGCAGGCGGGGGAACTGCCTGCCGTCGAAGGGCGGCAGTCCGCGCAAGCCGCGGACCAGCACCGAGCGCGCGCCGCGCCCCTTGGCGTCGCTCGTGCCGCAGCACGTTGTGGTCAGCGGCGCGATCAGCGGCATGCCCTGCAGTTGCAGCGTCAGGAAATCCGGCAGCGTCAACCCGGTCAGGCTGCCTGGTCCATCGTTGCCGCCCGCAGCGGTTAGGATCGCCTCGACGTCGCTCCATCTAAACGGCGCATCGGGTTCCGGCGCCTGCGCCTTACTTGTGGGCATCGTGGCCACCCATCTGCATCCCATCCATCTGCATGGCGTCGCTCTGCGCGTCGTCGCCCACCTGGTCAGGCAGCACCACGGCAACGTTCTGCATCATGCCCTGATCCTCATGGTCGAGGATGTGGCAGTGCAGCACGTACTCGCCGATATAGCGCTCGTAGCGGGTGCGCAGCGTGATCGTGTAGATGCCTGAAAAACCCGTGGGCAGGTTTTGCGGGATCAGGCTCTTGATCCACAGCGTATCCTTCCACACGCCCTTTAGCCCGGCATATTGCGGATCGTAGGGCGCACCGCCGGCGTCGTCTATCGCGCCCGGCGCGCTGACGTCCTTGCCGTTGGGATCGATGATCGAGACGATCTGGAACGGATTGACGTGGATGTGGAACGGATGGCTGACGAAGTGCGACTGCAACGTCCATTCCTGCGCCTTGCCCAGCGGCAGCGAGCGGTCGATGCGGGTCGCCTCGTAGGGCTTCGCGTCGGCCGTGTTGAGCGTGTTGCCGACTTCGAACTTGGTGTCCGGTCCGGTCGTGTCGATGAAGAAGGTCAGTTCCTGCGTGCCGTTGCCCTTCACTTCGTCGTCGGTGATGTCGGGATGCGGCGTGAAGCTGGTGAATTTCGTTCCGGCCTTGAGATCGGCCACGACAGTCGCTTTGACGTCCGCGGGCATGTTGGCCTCGGCGAGCGCAAGCAGCTTGCGATTGACGTAGGTTTCCACGTTGTCGACCGGCGTTCCCGCCGCGACGTCGACCAAGGCGAGCAGTTGCGGTCCGACGTCGAGCGCGTTGACCACACCGGATTTGGGCGCCGAGGAGTCGATCACGCAGTAGCGCCCGGCTTCTGGAAAGACGACCAGCGCGTCAAAGCGATAGCCAGGCTGGAAGGTTGCAAGCTTGGTCGGTTGCGATGCCGCCATCGTCAGCCCGTCGGCAGCGATCAGCGTATAGGGCACCGGCGTGGTGCTGCACGTATCCTTTATGAACGCCGCGGTGGTGATGGCATTCAGCAGCGTTTTCACCCCCGGCTTCAACTTGCCGTCATTCACCTTGAAGAACTGCAGGCTGATCGTGTCGCGCACGCCTGCATGGACCATGCGCCAGCGCTCGATCTGGCCCTGCGTCGCCTTCAAGGGGTCGTTGGGATTGAACACCTTGCCATTGAGCGAGGTATAGCGCCCCGATGCCGGCCAGGTGCCCGGCCCGAACTGGTCATAGCCCTCGATGCCGCCGACATCGCCCGGATCGCAGAAATAGTGGCCGTTGATGTCCTGCTTGATCGGGCCGAGATCGCCGGGCTTCGCCGCGGGCGCGCGGCAGGCATACTGGATCTGCTGCATCACCAGCAGCCGCTCGGGGATCGCCGAGGTCGGGATCAGCGTATCGATGTCGCCATGCGCGGTCGGGGTCGGCAAGCGGTTGCCGCGGATGATCAGCGCCCCGGCCATGCCGCTCGACACCTGCAGCGCGGTCGAGCCGTGGCGATGGGTGTGATACCAGAACGTGCCGGAAGGATGGTCCGACGGGATGTTGCATTCATAGGTGAACCGCGTCTGCGGGTTGATCGACAACAGCACATTGTCGCTGTTTCCCGATGGGCTTACCCACAGCCCGTGGGTGTGGAGATTGGTGCCGTTGAAGCAGTGGGGGATGTCGGGCATCTGGCCGTCGGGCATGCAGCCGGGGTCGCCGGGCTGCGGTCCTGCCGGCAACTGATTGTCGAGGGTGACGCGTACCGTGTCGCCTGGAATTGCCTCGATCGTCGGCGAGACATAAGGAGCGCTGGGATCGACGCCCTTGCCGGTGTAGCCGCGCAGATGGACCTTGTCGTAGCCGCCCGTGGACGGGTTGTAGATCTGGTTGTCGATGTAGTCGAGCTTGAGATTGAGCAGGCGGTCGCCGCGCACCGGCAGCGTGTTGCCGGGCAGTGGCGGAGCCGGTGCGAGCTCCGTCAGGGCAGGCTTGGCAATCGGCGCCCGTTCGTCCTGCAGCACCGGTGGATTGAGGATCTCGGCCGCCGCGGGCAGCACCGCGATCGGTCCCAGGCTGCTGAGGAAAACACCCGCGAGAATTCGCGCACGCACCATCAATCCAGGACGCGACATGGGTCCCCTCCCTACATATTAGCTCGAGATTGTATTCCGAAAAGATAGTGCGCCAGATCCGGAGATCTGTCTAGCTTGAAAAGCCGAAAACGCCAAACTTTACTTCTACCAAAACTGAACGAACGAATTTTAGAACTTACTTATACAGATCACTATCACTTCGTTTCGAACTCATTCTATCTTTAATGGGCGTTGGTGCGCAAAACACCAGCACCTGAGCCCCGTCCACACGAAAACGACACTGTTAAAGCGAAGAGACGACAGCGCTTGCCGCCGCTATTCAGCCGCTTCGGCATAGTGTGCCTTCACGTAGTTGAGGATGGGGCCAAGCCAGCGCTCGACCTCGGCCAACGGCATCGCCTTGCGGCGCGCATAATCCTCGACCTGGTCGCGTTCGACCTTGGCGACGCCGAAATAATAGCTTTCGGGATGCGCGAGATAGATGCCGGACACCGAGGAACCCGGCCACACGCGCAGCTTTCGGTCAGGCTTACTCCGGCACTGCGCTCGCCGTCGAGCAGCCGGAACAGTGTGGCCTTTTCGGTATGGTCGGGCTGCGCCGGATAGCCGGGCGCCGGGCGGATGCCGCGATAGGGTTCGCCGATCAGCTCGTCGGACGCCAACGATTCCTCTGGCACGTAGCCCCAGAACTCCTTGCGCACCGGCGTTGTCACGTTGTTTGCAATGTGGGCGCGTGAGGCCGATACCGCGCTTTTCAGGCAGGCCGTGCACTCACGGCTTCCCACGCGGCCATGGCTTGGCGTCGATGGGTTCGAATTTGTGCGGCGGAGCGGTTGGTCTGGGATGGGACGAAGAGATTTCGAACGGCGGAGAAGATCGACACGAAATGCTGCAATGAGCCGACCGACCGGAAACCCTGTCGCGTTCGTTCCCGTTTTCGGAACGGCAGGTGAGAATTCTCCGCCCGGTTGTTCAAGCCTTTATGCGAGCGGTGTTCCACGTTCGGCATGACCTGGCGTTGGGCCGCCCCGTAGGAGCGCAGTTTGTCGGTGATCATACGCTTTGGCGGCAGACCCTGCTTCTTCAGAAGTCGCGTCAGCAGGCGCCGGGCGGCCTTGGTGTTGCGACGCGTCTGGACAATCTCGTCGAGCACATATCCGTCCTGATCAACCGCTCTCCACAACCAGCATTTCTGACCGTTGATGCGCACCACGACTTCATCCAGGTGCCAGACATCGTCTTTCGTCGGCGACTTGCGGCGTATGCGGCGCGCATAATCAGGGCCGTGCTTTCGGCACCATCGGCGGATGGTCTCGTAGGAAACGACGATCCCGCGTTCGAGCAGCATTTCCTCGACATCGCGCAGGCTCAGATTGAAGCGGAAGTAGAGCCAAACAGCACGGGCCACGATTTCGATCGGATAGCGGTGGTTCTTGTAGGTCGGTGCACTCACGGTCACTACCTCAATTTCCTTACCCCTCAATCAATGTGACACCACCCGCCGTTATCCTCCACGCCATGTGGAAGACGAACGAGCCGTTCCGCCACTCTGCTGCTGCAGCCTGAGGAGGAGCTTTCGATTCCCTAACAACTCCAATTCCCGAGATGCGTCCTTGCCGGGACGCTGCACGGATGAGGTCGCTCCCACGCATGCGGTCCAACGGAACCGCGAACACCACTTCGACCCACCCGTTCCAACGCAAACATGCGGCGATCCTTGCGATCGACCCCGGAGAGAACCCTGAGCCCGGCACGCGCTGCATCAACGAGGAGAAAGGAGCCCGTTGACAAAGCCGATTAGAGAACTCCCTGGGACACGATCTTGATCTTCAGGCAGCCATCAACCGATTTCTCAAAGAGCACAACGAAGAGCCAAAGCCGTTCCTTTGGAAAGCAGACCCTGACAACATCATCGCAGCCGTCAGACGTGGGCACCAAGTGTTGGAATCAAGGCACTAGCGACATTTTTCACCTTGCGCCAGCAACTGACCAGGCGCGACGGCAAGGCCAATGTCGCACTGTCTGATTTCGTCGCGCCAGTGGATAGCGGCAAGCCAGATTACATCGGCGGCTTCATCGTCACCGCCGGCATCGAGGAGGTGGCGATCGCCGAACGTTTCGAGAGGGCCAATGACGATTATTCGTCGATCATGGTCAAGGCGCTGGCCGACCGCTTCGCCGAAGCCTTTGCCGAGCGCATTCACGAGAGGGTGCGCAGGTGGTGTCACATTGATTGAGGGGTAAGGAAATTGAGGTAGCAGCGCGCCCATGACCGTGAGTGCACCGACCTACAAGAACCACCGCTATCCGATCGAAATCGTGGCCCGTGCTGTTTGGACGAAAACGGGAACGAACGCGACAGGGTTTCCGGTCGGTCGGCTCATTGCAGCATTTCGTGTCGATCTTCTCCGCCGTTCGAAATCTCTTCGTCCCATCCCAGACCAACCGCTCCGCCGCACAAATTCGAACCCATCGACGCCAAGCCATGGCCGCGTGGGAAGCCGTGAGTGCACGGCCTGCCTGAAAAGCGCGGTATCGGCCTCACGCGCCCACATTGCAAACAACGTGACAACGCCCAGTTAAGGGTCCGAATTTGCGACAAGCCCCGAGCGAGGACGAGAGTGTCGGGTCTACAACCAAATGTCGGAGGTCGGACACGCAAGGCAGCTTACCACGCAGGCGATTGAAAGCTTATTCCTTTGGCACGATTAGTGCAACGGATGATCCGCAAACGTTGCGCCGATACAATGTGAGGGGAGCGTCATCCAGATTTTTGTGTTGACCGTCCACTCAGTCTTCACCCAGTGGCTGCCGCGCAGGCGCTTGCGGACGCCGGTCAGCCCGATAGCTCGTCGATCCAGATCAGCGAAGAACAATACACAGAATGGGAACGAGATCAGCATGAACTTGAATTTGAACTGTTTGGCCCAAGCAACCGTAATTGCCACGGCTGTGAGACAAGGAGTCCCAAGGATGCCGAACCCAAGCCAAACCAGCGATCAATGGTGGGTCAACGACCAGACGCCGGATAACCCGTACGGCAAAAGCGAAGACTACGAGGCCTACCTCACCTACCTTGGAGCGCTGGACCGGTCGCTGACGCCGGCGATCGCGGCGGGCACGCTACGGATCAATGTCTCCGACCTCAATGACCATCCCGAATACAAGGCCGCGGCGATCGGCGCCTTGCAGATGTGGGCCAGTGTCACCCCTCTGAAGTTCGAAATCGTCGACAACGCACCCTACAACAGCGCAACCGACTGGATGCAGGTTGTCAGCCCCGAACTGGGCGAGGAGGACGACGGCAGCGCCTATTCCAACGACCGCTATGTCAGCATTGGTCAGCGTTTCCACGACACCGAGCACAACAAGACGGATATTGGCGGCTATGTGTTCGATTCCTTCATCCATGAATTCGGCCATGAGTTCGGCCTGAACCATCCCGGCCTCTACAATTACAGCGGTCCCGGCGGCGTGCAGATCAATTATCTGAACAATGCGACCTGGACCTACGACCGCCAGCAATACAGCGTCATGTCCTATTTCGACGGGATCGATGTCGGTGAACCCACCCGCTGGTCGGCAGCAACGCCGATGATGGCCGACATCGAGGCGGTCATCCGCCGCTTTTTCTCGACCGTCGACGAGAACGGGGTGCGCACCTATCAGCACATCGACCTCAACACGGGCGACAACGTCTACGGCTTCGGCAGTACTGTGGATGGATACCGGCTGACCTCCTCGGGCATGCAGCACGATATCGGTTTTGTGATCCATGACACCGGCGGAACCGACACGATCGACTTCTCCGGCTCGACGGCGGGCACGATCCTTGACCTGCGCGCCGGACAGTTCTCCAGCGTCAACGGCCACAGCAACAATGTGTCGATCTTTGCCGGGCACAACGCCGATGGGACCGACTACTACATCGAGAACGGCATCGGCAGCAGCCATGACGACGTCCTGATCGGCAACGACGGAAACAACGTGCTGGATGGCCGCGGCGGCGGCGACCGCATGGCCGGCAATGGCGGCGACGATATCTATTTCGTCGACTCCCTCGACGACATCGTGCGCGAGGAAGCCAATGGCGGGAACGACACGGTCGTTCTGCTGTCCCGGAACTTGAATATCCGGAAAATCGCCAACGTCGAACACATCATCTACGCCGACGAGTCGACACTCCAGCCTGGAGGCGGTGGCACCGAAACCCCACCACCGATCATCGGCGACAACACGATGACCAGCATCATCTTCGGCGACAACGGGAACAATACGCTCGACGGCGGCGCCGGCAACGACACGATCTTCGGTCAGGGCGGCGATGACCTCATCATCGGCGGCCGCGACTCGCTCGCCAGCCGCGACATCAACAACACCATCGATGTCGCCGACCTTGAAGACCAGACCGAGAGCGACGACGGCAATGACACGCTCTATGGCGGCGGCGGCAACGATACGATCCTCGGCGGCCAGGGCAACGATATTCTCGACGGCGGCGCCGGCGACGATACGCTGAGCGGCCAGGATGGCATCGACATATTCAGGGGCGGCGCGGGCGTCGACACGGTCGACTTCAGCAAGGAAAGCCCCTTCCAACTGCTCGTCAACCTCGCCACGAACGTTGCCAATGGCGGCACCGCTACGGGCGACACCTTCTACAGCATCGAGAACCTGATCGGGTCCGATGACCGCATCGACCGTTTCATAGGTACGTCGGCGGCAAATCATTTCTGGGGCCGGGGCGGCGGCGACTATTTCAATGGCGGCGGCGGCAACGACATACTGGATGGCGGCAATGACGGCGACATCCTGTACGGTGAGGCCGGCAACGACACCATCATCGGCGGCGCCGGCCAGGACTATCTGGATGGCGGCGCCGGTATCGATACGGTCGTCTACGAAGGCAGCTCATCGGGTGTGACGATCGACCTCGCCAATGGCACGGCCAGCGGCGGCGACGGCGATGGCCCGGTGCAGATCGTCGGGCGCGGCACGGTTATCCGGCACGACATCCTCGTCGGTTTCGAAAACGCCGTCGGTTCCTTCTTCGACGACCATCTCATCGGCAATGCCCAGGCCAACAAACTTTCAGGGGGCGCCGGCAACGACACGCTGACCGGCGGGGGCGGCGCCGACACATTGAATGGCGGCGCCGGCAGCGACACGGCGGACTACGCCGACGCGGCCAGCGGGCTCAGCCTTAAGCTGGGTGGCGGCAAATCCGGCGGCGACACCTATATCTCGATCGAAAATCTGGCCGGTTCGGGTTTCAACGATCGCCTGACGGGCGACGGTTCGGCCAATGTGCTGACCGGCCAGGGCGGCGCCGACAAGATCGACGGTGGCGGCGGCGATGACACCCTGCTCGGCGATTTCGCCTATCAGGGCGATGCTCCGCCCCGCCCGGGCATGGGCACCGGCTACGCCACGCTCGGACCCGATGCGACGAACAATTCGACCTCAACCGCCTTCGACATCTCGAACAACTTCTCGCTGGCCGCCGATCCCGATATCTTCGATTCGACGACCACCCTTCACACCACCGTCAACGCGACCGGAAACGGCCTCGGCGGATATTACAGCCTCAACCTGGCGGCCGGGACGATCATCACCATCGACATCGATGGAATTGCCGACCCCAATGTCCATGACAGCATCGTCAGGCTGCTGGACAGCGATGGCAATGTCGTCGCCCAGAACGACGACGGCGGCAACGACCCGGGCTCCAACAACGGCCGGGATTCGAGCACGAGCTTTATCGTTCAGGAAACCGGAACCTACTATATTCTGGAAGGCAAATGGTCGGACACGGCTCCCGGCGATGGCTGGGTGGAATCCGTGCCGGAGGGCTCGACCTACAAGCTCAACGTATCGGTCGAATTCCCGCCTGCGCCGGCTCAGCCGGGGGTTGCGGGCGCCGATACGCTCTCCGGCGGCGGCGGCAACGACCTTTTGGATGGCGGGCTGGCTGCCGACACGCTGACCGGCGGCGCGGGCCAGGACTATTTCCGCTTCTCGACAGAACTCGGGAACGGCAATATCGACTGGATCAAGGACTTCAAGGTCGCCGACGATACGATCCTGCTCGACAACCTGATCTTTGCCAGCGTTGGCGGCGACGGCGCCCTCGCCCTGGGCTCATTCTACAAGAGTGCAGCCGGTGCTGCTCATGATGCCGACGACCGCATCATCTACGATACCGACAATGGAATATTGTCTTACGACGCCGATGGTTCTGGACAGGAAGCAGCCATTCAATTTGCGCACCTGAACACAAATCTGGATCTTTCGGCTGCGGACTTCATTGTCATCTAACGCGTTACCAGGAGGGGGGCTTTCAGGCTTCCCTCCTGAAGCGCGTCGCCGCAGCGAAAAGGGAGAGGACGCAATGACCGACCGCCGCACAGTGTTAATGGCCGCAGGAGTTGCGGCTGTCGCCGCGGCCGCCGGGGCAGCCGGAGCAGCCGCTGCGCAATCGACAGATATTCGCGGCGCAGTCACGTTCGTGGGCGGCAAGGTCATCCCGGAAGGTCATCTCGAGATCTACCTCGAGGACCCCGCCATTCAGGACAGTGCGCGGCGTCGCGCCGCCAAAACCAGTCTCAAAAGCGAGGGCGGCTCAAAGACGATAGAATTTTCCCTGCCCCTGCCCGCAAACTCGACGGCTTCACCAACGCTGCGGATCGTTGCGCGCCTGGAGCGTGCGGATGGCTGGCTGGTCGCACGGGGCAGCGCCCAGTTCGAGGCGGGCTTGCCCGTTCATGTCATACTCAAGGCAGTTACGTATTGAGGGGCGAGATGCCATATCCTGATTGCGAGCTCGCATGCAGCTGACGCCATCGCCGCCGCTTACGCTGGTTGGAATCCTGTCGTCCTTTCGACGTGCTTTTTCGGGCATTGTCCTGATGAGCGGGGTCGTCAACGTGCTGACCCTGACCGGCTCGTTCTTCATGTTGCAAGTCTATGACCGGGTCGTTCCGGGTCGCAGCGTGCCGACGCTGCTCGGGTTGGCGGTGCTTGCGGGAACACTGTTCGTGTTTCAAGGGGTGCTGGAGCTGATCCGCTCTCGCCTCATGGTGCGGCTGGGACAGGGGTTGGACGCAAAGCTGAGCCCGTCGGTCTATTCGGCGCTGATGCGCCTGCCGTTGCGCGCCAAGCCTTCTGGCGACGGGCTGCAACCCTTGCGGGATCTGGATCAGGTTCGCGCCTTTATCGGCAGTGCCGGACCGACCGCGCTGTTCGACCTGCCATGGATGCCGCTCTATATCGGTATCTGTTTCATCTTTCATTTCTGGATCGGCGTTACCGCGCTTGCCGGCGCTGTTGTGCTGTTTGCGCTGACGCTTCTGGCCGAATTCCGGACCCGCGGCCCGACAAGGATCGCCGGACAGCACGCAGCCGTCCGCAGCACCTTGGCCGAGGCGACAAGGCGCAATGCCGAAGCCATGCAGGCCATGGGTTTTAGCGGGCGTATCGCCGAACGATGGCATGCCGTCAACGCCGAGTACCTGAACGCCCATGCCGCAGCCAGCGATGTGGCGGGAACGCTTGGCACGATTTCCAAGATCCTGCGATTGATGCTGCAATCGGCCATGCTGGCGATCGGCGCTTATCTGGTCATCCAGCAAGAGGCGACCGGCGGCATCATGATCGCAAGCTCGATCATGATGGGCAGGGCGCTGGCTCCGATCGAACTGGCGATAGCGCATTGGAAGGGTTTCATTGCGGCGCGGCAAAGCTGGGCACGCCTGAAGCAGTTGTTGTCCGCGCTGCCGGAAGGCGCAACCGGCGTAACCCTGCCCGCGCCTGTCAGCGTGTTGGCGGTTGAGAATGTCAGTGTCGCGCCGCCGGGCGAACGGACGCCGGTAGTGTGGGACGCCAATTTTTCACTGGCCAAGGGAGCGGGTCTGGGGGTCATCGGCCCGAGCGCTTCCGGTAAATCGTCGCTGGTGCGTGCGCTTGCCGGTGTCTGGCTGCCGGCGCGGGGCGCCGTGCGGCTGGACGGCGCGACGCTTGACCAGTGGCCGACCGACGAGCTGGGCAAACATATTGGCTATCTGCCGCAGGATGTGCAGCTGTTTGATGGAACGATTGCGCAGAACATCGCCCGCTTCGACCCGGATGCGTCATCCGATATGGTGCTTGCGGCGGCCAAGGCCGCCGGCGTGCATGATCTCGTCGTGCATCTGGCCGACGGTTACGACACAAGGGTTGGCGAAGCCGGCGCGTCGCTGTCGGCGGGGCAACGGCAGCGCATCGCCCTTGCGCGCGCTCTCTATGGCGATCCGTTCATGGTCATCCTGGACGAGCCGAATTCCAATCTCGATGCAGACGGTGAAGTGGCCTTGTCCGCCGCCATCCAGGGCATCAGGGACCGCGGCGGCATCGTTATCGTCGTCGCACACCGATCCACTGTCCTGGCCAATGTCGATACCGTGCTGGTGATGGCCAATGGGCATGTGCAGGCCTTCGGTCCGAAGGATGAGGTGCTGAACAAGGTTTTCCGAACGGCAGCACCGCTCAAGGTCGTTGCCGCCACGGAGAGAGGGGTTCCGGCATGAGCGAGGACAGAGCCGCTTTGCATCATAGGCAGGTCCACCGCTATCTCGTGGCTGGGGTTGCTACCTGTCTGCTGCTCGTCGGCGGTGTTGGCGGCCTGGCGGCAGTGACCAAAATGTCGGGTGCGGTGATCGCAGCTGGCCGGCTGGTGGTCGATTCCAATGTAAAGAAGGTTCAGCATCCGACGGGTGGCGTGGTCGGCGAGATCAGGGTGCGTGAAGGCGACCGGGTCAAAGCGGGCGATATTCTGGTGCGCCTGGATGAGACGACAACGCGCG
This sequence comes from Mesorhizobium loti, assembly GCA_014189435.1. Taxonomy (NCBI): domain Bacteria; kingdom Pseudomonadati; phylum Pseudomonadota; class Alphaproteobacteria; order Hyphomicrobiales; family Phyllobacteriaceae; genus Mesorhizobium; species Mesorhizobium loti. The sequence goes on along the minus strand of CP050294.1, from coordinate 390,411 downwards.
CCAACCTGGCGATCGTCTCAAAAGGTCTGGATGAGTTTTATGCACGGTTGGCGCGCCTGGAGGCAGAGCGTGACGGCAAGGACACGATCAGCTTCCCGGAGGTCTTGACATCGCGGCGCGACGAAGCGGGTGTCGCCGCATCGATGGCCGGAGAACAATCGTTGTTCGATTTCAGGCGCCAGGCGCGGTCCGGCCAGCGATCGCAGTTGCGCGAACGGATCGCCCAGTTGACGCAGGAGACCGCCGGCCTGACCGAGCAGCTGCAGGCCAAGCGCCGCGAGATCGAGCTGATCCAGATCGAGCTGGAAGGCGTGCGGTCCCTGTGGCGTCGCAAGCTGATAGGAATCGAGCGCATGACGTCGCTGGAACGGGACGCGGTGCGGCTCGAAGGCGAGCATGGGCAGCTGACCGCGGGAATAGCCCAGGTGAAAGGCAAGGCGGCCGAGATCGAACTGCAGATCATCCAGATCGACCAGGATCTTCGCAGTGAGGTCGCGACCGATTTACGCGAAACGCAAGGGAAGATCTCCGAGTTCGTCGAACGCAAGGTAGCGGCCGAGGACCAGTTGAAGCGCATCGATCTGCGCAGCCCGCAGGATGGCGTGGTGCTGCAGCTGGCCGTGCATACGATCGGCGGGGTCATCACGCCCGGCGAGCAGGTGATGCAGATCGTACCGGTAACGGACGACCTGACCGTTGAAGCGCATATCGCGCCGCAGGATATCGACCAGGTGACGATGGGCCAGAATGCGATTTTGCGCCTGTCGGCCTTCAATCGGCAAACCACGCCGGAACTGACCGGGACGCTGTCGCGGATCTCGGCGGATCTCACCACCGAAGAGCGCACCGGAGCAGCCTTCTATGTTGCGCGGGTGACGCTGCCGAAAACCGAGGTCGCCAAGCTGCACGGGCTGGCGCTGGCGCCGGGCATGCCGGCCGAAGTGTTCTTCCCGACGGGCGATCGGACGATGCTTTCCTATCTGGTGAAGCCGCTGTCGGATCAGATCCAGAAAGCTTTCCGGGAAGAATGAAGCCGCACCGGCTTCCTCCAGCACCGGGATCGGCTGGTTGCCGATCCAGAAGGGTAGCCCCTACTCCGCCGCTTCGTAGCCCGCGATGCCCTTGATCTCGAGGAAATCCTCAAGCCCGTATTCGGCGTATTCTCTGCCGTTGCCGGATTGCTTGTAGCCGCCGAAAGGCAGGCCGGCGTCCCACTGGGGATAGTTGATGTAGACATTGCCGGTGCGCATCCGGGCGGCGACTTCACGGGCCTTCTTGATGTCCTTGGCCTGGATGTAGGAGGCCAGGCCATAGACGGTGTCGTTGGCGGTGCCGATCGCCTCCTCGACGGTGTCATAAGGCATGATCGCCAGCACCGGCCCAAAAATGCGGCGCGGCAATCAACGTGAGAGCGCAGCGTCAATCAGGGGTTCTTCCGCATATTTGGTGCAGGTGCGTCGTTCCCTTGGTTGCCCTGTCGGCACCGTAACGTTAACCGGGCATCGATCAAAATGTGGGATCTGGCGGCATGACCAGATTTTCCCGTGATCCTCTTTATCGTCGCCACCGATTTCCGGCGCAGGTGATTGCCCATGCCGTTTGGCTCTATTTCCGGTTTCCGCTCAGCCTGCGGATGGTCGAGGATATGCTGGCAGCGTTGGTGCATGGATCCTTTGTCAACGGTTTGGCGATAGGCAGGCAGGATCGAAATCAGCTTGATTTGAGTGCCATGCCGTACAAACACAACGCAGATCGTCGTCATCACGTCGGAAAGATGACATTCAGGGTGACGAATTGGCGTGACTACGAAGCAGGTCTGCGCCGGCGTGGTAGCCTGACCTTATGGGTAACGCCGGAGGCACTGGCGGGATGGCGCGCTCCGCGACGCAAGACCCGCGGCGGCCAAGCCCGGTATTCCGATCTCGCCATTGAGACAGCGCTGACGCTGGGTTGCGTCTTCGCAATGCGGCTGCGCCAGACCGAGGGATTGCTTCACTCGCTGCTGGATCTCATGGGGCTGAAAGTCCCAGTTCCAGATCATACGACGCTGAGCCGTCGGGCACAGAAGTGGGAGCCATCAGCCCGACGAAACCCGCCGCAGCCGGACGGCCCGCTGCATGTGCTTGTCGATAGCACGGGATTGAAAGTCTACGGCGCCGGGCAATGGCTGGAGCAGAAACATGGCGCCAGATCACGTCGCAACTGGCGCAAGCTGCATCTGGCAGTGGATGCCAAAAGTGGCGCGATCATTGCCCAAAGGCTGACAGATCAGGACACGGATGATCCTTCCCAGGTGGCACCGCTGCTCGATCAGATCGACGGCGAGATCGACCAGTTCACAGCCGACGGAGCCTATGACGGCAAGCCAACCTATCAGTCTATCCTGCAGCACAGCGCAACAGCAACCGCGAACATCGTCATTCCACCGCGTTCCACGGCGGTGGAAAGCGGTGATGCCGGACCGCCTGGTCAAAGGGACAAGCACATTGCCGCAATCGCAAGCGACGGTCGGCTGAAATGGCAGGCAGCCACCGGCTACGGCAAGCGGGCGCTGAGCGAAACGGCCATCGGACGATACAAGGGGCTGATCGGACGGCGCCTGCGAGCACGCTCTCTTCCGGCTCAACAGACCGAGGTTGCCATCGGTTGCATCGTTCTCAACCGCATGCTGGCATGGGCACGCCCGGAGTCTATCCGGCGTCAAGTCACGCAGGCATAACCAACTACATTAATGATCGAAATGCGTTCGATTTCATATCCGCGCACCAACGCCACCCACAGGGTCAAACTGCCGCGATGACGAAGTCCTGCCTCATATTCTGGCCAGTTCGTCACCCTGAACTTCATCTTCTCAATATGATGGCGGCGGCTGGTATTGTGTTTGAAAGGCATGGCTACGCTACAAAGCCTATTGCGGTTACCGCTTGCCTAAACCCACACCAATAAAAGATACAACGCCGCGGTACGAGCCTGAGACCGACCTGCGGCAGGCACACCATGAGGCGCTGGAGCGGGAGGAGCCGTGGAAGAGTGCCGTCGATCTGGCGGGGGATTTTGCGCGGGCGGCGCGGGATGGTTCGGAGGATGGCGGCGGCGATGGCGGGGATGGTGTGGCTGTGCCGCGCATCTCGCGGGCGGAGCGGAAGGCTGAAAGGGAGCAGGCGCGGCGGCGGGGCCGGGATGATTATAGCGCGACATATGTGGAACGGCCCGCGTTGCAAGGGCTTTTTTAGTCGATTTCATCACGCGGGAACGGTGCAGTCATATGTCCGGCCTTTCAGCGCGGCCCATGACCGCTGGCCTCGATGAAGTCCGCGAAGCGGGTGGCTGATCAATCTGACGTGCTCGAAGCACATTGTCGCGCAAGCCTCTCCCGCGTCGGGATTTCGTCCCGTGGAATCATCGTCTGCTCAATGCACCTCGCCTCTTCCTGGCTCTTCTCCGGTAGCTCGTGTCGGTACTCTGCCCTCAGGCGTTTGCCGCACGAACCGCCATCCCACCAGGTTTCCGATAGGTCCCGCCCTTCGTTAGCAGGGCCCAGATGATCCTCGCGATCTTGTTGGCAAGCGCGATGGCGACGACCTTGAAGGGCCGACGCGCTAGCAACGCGGTCAACCAGGGCAGTGCCCTGTCGTTGTTTCTGGCATGGCGCAGGACAGAGGTAGCGCCATTTACAAGGAGAGATCGAAGCTCCGTGTTGCCCATCTTCGAGATGCCGCCCAACAGCTCCTTGCCGCCGCTCGAATGCGACCTCGGCGTGAGCCCAAGCCAAGCGGCAAGGTGACGGCCCGACCTGAACCCGTCCGGATCGGGAACCAGCGCCTTGACGGTCGCCGCTGTGATCGCGCCGACGCCCGGGATCGTGGTCAGACGGCGCATGTCTTCGTCATGCTTTGCCTCGGTGACGATCTCGCGCTCAAGTCGTTCGACCTGTTCGCTCAGAGTGTCTAATTGGTCGACAAGGGCCGTCAGGGCGAAGCGCGCCGCCGCAGGCAGGCGAGCATCTGTCGGGTCACGCACGATCGCGGCTAATGCCGCCACCTTCGCCGGGCCGGCAGCCGCAATGATGCCCAATTCGGACATATGAGCGCGCAAGGCGTTGATCACTTGTGTTCTTTGGCGCAGCAGCAGAGCTCGCGTCCTCAGCACCATCGCCGCCGCCTGTTGCTCGGCCGACTTGATCGGCACAAAGCGCATGGTCTTGCGGGTTACCGCCTCGCTGATCGCCTCGGCGTCGGCAGCATCGGTCTTGCCGCGCTTGACAAAGGGCTTGACGTAGGCCGGCGGGATCAACCGGACGTCATGGCCGAGTGCTGCGATCTCACGCGCCCAGTAATGTGCCCCGCCGCAGGCCTCGAGGCCGACGAGACAGGTTGGCTGCTTCTCGAAGAAGCGCAGCACTTCGGCCCGGCGCAACCGCCTGTTGAACAGCGGCGCGCCTTCGGCGTCTGCGCCGTGAACTTGGAAAACCTGCTTGGCCAAATCTAGCCCGATGGTGTTAATCTGCGTCACGGAACGGTCCCTCCTTGGTGGCGTTGAAACAACGGCCACGTTAGCACTTGATGCTGTCGGAGCGGGCCGTTCCACCTCATCAATCTGGAAGAGAGGTGCGCGACAATCTGGATGAGAATCTGGTGTCGCGGTGATGCTGATGATCGCGGCATTGATTGTCGCGCGCAAGAGGTTTTATCGGTTTGATTGTCGCGGCGCGTCAATCAGGATTGACGTTTGCGGGCGTCGCATATGAGGCCGGCCGGCCTGGCCCTCGCTTTCGCTCGATGGCCTCGCGCCGCCGATAGCTCTCGACATTCAGCTCGAAGATTGTCGCGTGGTGGACAAGGCGGTCGACCGCGGCGAGCGTCATAGCGGGATCTGGGAAGACCTTCCCCCATTCGCCGAAGGGCTGGTTGGCGGTGATGAGCATGGAGCGCCGCTCGTAGCGGGCGCTGATGAGCTCGAACAGCACGCTCGTTTCGGCCTGGTCCTTGGTGACATATGCGAGGTCGTCGAGGATGATCAGGTGGAAGCGATCGAGGCGATTTATGGCGGCCTCGAGGCCGAGTTCGCGGCGCGCGACCTGAAGCTTCTGGACGAGATCAGTGGTGCGGGTGAACATGACCCGCCATCCGGTCTCGATAAGGGCAAGTCCGATGGCCGAGGCGAGATGGCTCTTTCCGCCGCCTGGAGGGCCAAACAGAAGCAGGTTAGCTCCCTTCTCGAGCCAGCTGTCGCCGGCGGTAATGGCCATCACCTGAGCCTTGGAGATCATCGGCACGGCTTCGAACTCGAATGTGTCGAGGGTCTTGCCCGGCAGGAGGCGCGCCTCGGCGAGATGGCGTTCGATACGTCGCCGGTCGCGCTCAGCCAGTTCATGTTCAATGATCGCAGCCAGGAAGCGAGCGGCCGGCCAGCCTTCCTTGTCGGCCTGTTCGGCAAACTGCGGCCACATAACCTTGATGGCCGGCAGGCGCAGTTCGTTGAGGAGCAAGCTCACCCTGGCGGAATCGACAGCGGGGTTCGTCTTCATGCCGCATCTCCTGTCAGGTTGGCGCCAAGCAGGGCTTCATAGGCGTTGAGCGGAGCAAGACGCACGACGACACTCGGCAGCCGGGCGGGATCCGGCGCGAACCGTTCGCGCAAAGCAGCCATGTCGGGCAATCGCCGTGCCTCTAGCGAGGCGGTCAGTAGATCAGCCAGTTCGCTCTCGCAGCCGCGCTCGTGCGCCATGGCCAGAAGCTCGACCATGGTGCGGCAGGCCTGCCGCTCAGGCAGTCGCTTTATGAGCACGTCGAAGGTTCGCCGGTAGGCCTCGCGGGGGAAGAGCTGGTCACGATAGACGAGGTTGAGCAGCGCCATCGGCTTGCGGCGCAGCGAATGGATGACATGCCGATAATTGACGACCTGGTCGTGCTTGCCGGTTGAAGAGGCGCGCCCGCGCGGCAGCGTCATGAGATGCGTGCCGCCGATGAAGATATCCAGCCGATCATCGAAGAGCCGCACTCTGAGGCGGTGGCCGATCAGGCGTGAGGGCACGGTGTAGAACACCTTACGCAGCGTGAACCCGCCCGATGACGTGATGCGCACGGTGACCTCCTCGTAGTCGGAAGTGCGCCGGGCGGGCAGTTCCTGGAGTTCGGCCCGCTCGATGTCGATGCGCTTGGAGTTGCGAGCATTCACGCGGCTGACGATCTCGTCGACAAAGCGACGGTAGGCTGCCAGGTCGTCGAAATCGCTCGATCCCCGCATCAGCAGCGCGTCATTGATCGCCCGCTTGAGATGGCCGTGCGGGCCTTCGACGGAGCCGTTCTCATGCGCAATGCCGCGATTGTTGCGGGAAGGGATCATGCCGTAGTGGCCGCACAGTTCGTCGTAGCGGCGCGTCAGGTCCTCCCGGGCGTCCTTGTCCAGGTTGCGGAATGCCGCCGAGAGGCTGTCGCTGCGATGCTCGCGGGGAGCCCCGCCGAGCGACCACAGCGCGTTCTGCAGGCCTTCCGCCAGAGCGACGAAACTCTCGCCACCGAGCACGACATGCGCATGCTCGAAGCCGGAATAGGCGAGCCGGAAATGATAGAGCCGGTGATCGAGTGGCTGGCCGGCGATCGTGACGCCGGCGGCGGCCATGTCAGTGAAATCCGACAATCCCATGCGCCCGGGTACGTGAAGCTGCCGGAAGATGACCTCCTGTTCCTCGCCATGGACGGCGCGCCAGGCTCGGACCCGGCGCTCGATCGTGCGGCGAATGCCGGCTCCAAGCTCGGGATGACGCCGGATCATCTCGTCGAAGATGGCGATCGCCCGAATACCCGGAGCTGCCCTCAGCATGGGCACGACCTCGGCTTCGAAAATATCGGCGAGAGGGTCGGCACGGCGCCGTTGCCGCGGCGCCTTCTTTTGTGACGGCAGTCTTGAATCCTTCTCGATGCGATAGGCCGTGGCGATACTGATCGACGCCTTCGCCGCCGCGACGGCCGTCGTATTGGTCTGCCGGAACTTCATGAAAAGCCTCATCTGGTGATCGGTTACGTGGCGGCCGGGCACAAAGTGATTCCTCCCCAACAGGAAAAACCACCGGCATACCCGGCCGACCGTGATCACCAGACGAACGCCCCCGAAAAAGGAACGCGCCGCCGGCGGATTGAAACTCCAGTCGGGCTACGCCCTCCCTGCGTTCCAATCCGCCGGCATTCTCATCCTGATTGACGCTGCGCTCTCACATTGATTGCCGCGCCGCAGATGATGATTTTGAGAGGGAGAGGGAGGGCCGCGTCCCACCTGCGCCAAGGCTCCGGTGGGTCAGGCTCTAGGCCGACACCCCGAGCCGCAGGGCGTCTGGGCCCCTGCGGGTGACGATCCCTCGCGCCGAACACGCAAGTTATATCATAAAAATCAGTAGTTTATCATAACAAACGTGCGTCAGCACGTCATAATATACGTGTTTTAACGCGTCACAATTGACTTGCAATGGATCAGCATCATATACTTGTTTTTGTACAACACTAAAAACTTGCAGAGATTCGGCTATGGCCACTCCTAATGAAAAACTCGCTGACGCGCTCGACGCCCTCAAGGCACTGCAGAGTGGTGGGCGCCGCGTGATCAAGTCCGAAGAAATCAAGCGGGTTCATCGCGAGCGGCTTCTCCAGAATGGCTTCTTACGTGAGGTTATAAAGGGGTGGCTGATATCCACCGGCCCACACGCGCAGGAAGGTGACACCACCCCTTGGTACGCATCATTTTGGGAGTTTTGTGCCCTGTATTGCCGGGACCGTTTCGGGAACGACTGGCACCTTTCTCCCGAGCAATCGGTTCTGCTGCATGCCGAAGCGACCGCTATCCCTTCTCAGGTCATTGTCTACACTCCCAAGGGCGGCAACAACACTCTGCAGCTTTTGTTCGGAACCTCGCTTTACGATCTCCGGCAGAAGCAGATACTCGCTCAGGAAGACGTGGTCGAAAAAGACGGGCTTCGCCTCTTTGCCCTCGACGCAGCTCTGGTGAAAGTCCCGGAGGCATTCTTCCACCGTTCACCGATTGAAGCCCAGGTCGCACTCGCCGCCGTCAAAGACGTTTCCGGGGTTTTGAGCAGGCTTCTGGATGGCGGACACTCTGCCGTTGCCGGACGTCTGGCCGGTGCGTTCAGGCGCGCCGGACGGCCCTCTTTGCGGACGAAATCCTCAAGTCAATGAAGGGGGCAGGGTATGATGTTCGCGAGACGGACCCATTCAGCGAGCAGCAGAACGTACCTGTAACTATCAAAGGTGTAGCGCCGATCGTCGGCAGAATTCACGCGATCTGGGATAACGCACGGCAGGCGGTCATTGATAGTTTTCCTGCTGCTCCCGGCCTTCCTGCCGACCCCCGCCCTTATTTGAAATTCGTCGAGGACATCTACAAGCGTGACGCTTACCATTCGCTTTCGATTGAAGGATACAGCGTTACGCCGGACCTCATCGACCGGGTACGCCAAGGGGGGTGGAACCCGGAAATAGATGAACAAGACCGCAAGAACCGCGATGCCCTAGCGGCGCGCGGATACTGGCAGGCGTTTCAGAAAGTGCGAGACTCCGTCACTGAAATTATTCGCGGGGCGCCGCCCGGCGCCTTCGTGCGTGAAGCGCATCGAGACTGGTATCGGGAATTATTCCAGCCTTCCGTTGCCGCGGGTATCCTGCGTGCCGGGGCACTCGCCGGTTACCGCAGTCATCCTGTCTACCTGCGCGGATCGCGCCACGTGCCGCCCCGCTCTGATGCGGTGCCGAAAGGAATGGCGGCCCTCTTTGACCTGCTGGAGAAGGAGACTGAACCTTCGGTCCGCGCTGTGCTTGGCCATTGGCTTGTTGGGTACATCCACCCCTATCCCGATGGTAACGGCCGCATGGCGCGTTTTCTCATGAACGCGATGCTGGCTTCAGGTGGCTACCCGTGGACAGTTGTGAGGGTGGAAGACCGTGACCGGTACCTGGCGGGGTTGGAAAGCGCGAGTGTGGATATGGACGTACGCCCGTTTGCGGCTTTCCTCGCAGAGCGCGTTCAGTGGTCCATGGAGAAAGCATCATGAGGTGCCGGGAAGGTCCCGCACGGGCCTCGAATAGAGGCAGCAATATTTTCAAACGGCGCGGGGGCTGAATGCATACCTGGGCACCGTAACGTTAACCGGGCATCGATCAAAATGTGGGATCTGGCGGCATGACCAGATTTTCCCGTGATCCTCTTTATCGTCGCCACCGATTTCCGGCGCAGGTGATTGCCCATGCCGTTTGGCTCTATTTCCGGTTTCCGCTCAGCCTGCGGATGGTCGAGGATATGCTGGCGGCGTTGGTGCGCGGATATGAAATCGAACGCATTTCGATCGTCGACGTAGTTGGTTATGCCTGCGTGACTTGACGCCGGATAGACTCCGGGCGTGCCCATGCCAGCATGCGGTTGAGAACGATGCAACCGATGGCAACCTCGGTCTGTTGAGCCGGAAGAGAGCGTGCTCGCAGGCGCCGTCCGATCAGCCCCTTGTATCGTCCGATGGCTGTTTCGCTCAGCGCCCGCTTGCCGTAGCCGGTGGCTGCCTGCCATTTCAGCCGACCGTCGCTTGCGATTGCGGCAATGTGCTTGTCCCTTTGACCAGGCGGTCCGGCATCACGGCTTTCCACCGCCGTGGAACGCGGTGGAATGACGATGTTCGCGGTTGCGCTGTGCTGCAGGATAGACCGATAGGTTGGCTTGCCGTCATAGGCTCCGTCGGCTGTGAACTGGTCGATCTCGCCGTCGATCTGATCGAGAAGCGGTGCCACCTGGGAAGGATCATCCGTGTCCTGATCTGTCAGCCTTTGGGCAATGATCGCGCCACTTTTGGCATCCACTGCCAGATGCAGCTTGCGCCAGTTGCGACGTGATCTGGCGCCATGTTTCTGCTCCAGCCATTGCCCGGCGCCGTAGACTTTCAATCCCGTGCTATCGACAAGCACATGCAGCGGGCCGTCCGGCAGCGGCGGGTTTCGTCGGGCTGATGGCTCCCACTTCTGTGCCCGACGGCTCAGCGTCGTATGATCTGGAACTGGGACTTTCAGCCCCATGAGATCCAGCAGCGAGTGAAGCAATCCCTCGGTCTGGCGCAGCCGCATTGCGAAGACGCAACCCAGCGTCAGCGCTGTCTCAATGGCGAGATCGGAATACCGGGCTTGGCCGCCGCGGGTCTTGCGTCGCGGAGCGCGCCATCCCGCCAGTGCCTCCGGCGTTACCCATAAGGTCAGGCTACCACGCCGGCGCAGACCTGCTTCGTAGTCACGCCAATTCGTCACCCTGAATGTCATCTTTCCGACGTGATGACGACGATCTGCGTTGTGTTTGTACGGCATGGCACTCAAATCAAGCTGATTTCGATCCTGCCTGCCTATCGCCAAACCGTTGACAAAAGATCCATGCACCAACGCTCCCATTGATTGCCACCGCACTGGTGGCTCTGGCGCCATCGCCTGAAACCTTCAAACGTGGGCGGGACTTCGCCGCATGGCTTGGGCTTGTGCCGCGACAACATTCGACAGGCGGCAAACAGCGTCTCGGCTCCACGACGAAGATGGGGGATCGATCTCTGCGGCGGCTCCTGATCATAGGGGCCAATAGCGAGCTTGTGTGGCGCGCCCGCCCGCAAGGGTGCAACACCAGGCACGTGGCTGGCCAAGATGCTGGCGCATAAACCACCGATGCTGGTGAGGGTGGCGCTTGCCAACAAGATGGCGCGAATGATCTGGGCTATCATGGCCAAGGGAGGAATATACAGAGCTCCGGTTGCTGCGGTCTAAAGCCAACGTAACCGAGGGGACGTCGCAGCGAGAGAGGTCATCGGAAGTATGGCGCAACGGTCGTGAGACGGGATCAGGAAAACCAGTGTGCACCAAAGTGTCTCAAGAGCACGCGGCGTTGATTTGGACCTGACCTGCGAACACCATAAGGGCCCGCGGCATGTGTGAAAGCCGCATCACAGGCCGGACACATGTCAGCACCCGACAACGCGCAATGCCAACTAAAGATTCCTCTTGCCAAACGGGCGTCTACACATGGTGCATGGATCCTTTGTCAACGGTTTGGCGATAGGCAGGCAGGATCGAAATCAGCTTGATTTGAGTGCCATGCCGTACAAACACAACGCAGATCGTCGTCATCACGTCGGAAAGATGACATTCAGGGTGACGAATTGGCGTGACTACGAAGCAGGTCTGCGCCGGCGTGGTAGCCTGACCTTATGGGTAACGCCGGAGGCACTGGCGGGATGGCGCGCTCCGCGACGCAAGACCCGCGGCGGCCAAGCCCGGTATTCCGATCTCGCCATTGAGACAGCGCTGACGCTGGGTTGCGTCTTCGCAATGCGGCTGCGCCAGACCGAGGGATTGCTCCACTCGCTGCTGGATCTCATGGGGCTGAAAGTCCCAGTTCCAGATCATACGACGCTGAGCCGTCGGGCACAGAAGTGGGAGCCATCAGCCCGACGAAACCCGCCGCTGCCGGACGGCCCGCTGCATGTGCTTGTCGATAGCACGGGATTGAAAGTCTACGGCGCCGGGCAATGGCTGGAGCAGAAACATGGCGCCAGATCACGTCGCAACTGGCGCAAGCTGCATCTGGCAGTGGATGCCAAAAGTGGCGCGATCATTGCCCAAAGGCTGACAGATCAGGACACGGATGATCCTTCCCAGGTGGCACCGCTGCTCGATCAGATCGACGGCGAGATCGACCAGTTCACAGCCGACGGAGCCTATGACGGCAAGCCAACCTATCGGTCTATCCTGCAGCACAGCGCAACCGCGAACATCGTCATTCCACCGCGTTCCACGGCGGTGGAAAGCGGTGATGCCGGACCGCCTGGTCAAAGGGACAAGCACATTGCCGCAATCGCAAGCGACGGTCGGCTGAAATGGCAGGCAGCCTCCGGCTACGGCAAGCGGGCGCTGAGCGAAACGGCCATCGGACGATACAAGGGGCTGATCGGACGGCGCCTGCGAGCACGCTCTCTTCCGGCTCAACAGACCGAGGTTGCCATCGGTTGCATCGTTCTCAACCGCATGCTGGCATGGGCACGCCCGGAGTCTATCCGGCGTCAAGTCACGCAGGCATAACCAACTACATTAATGATCGAAATGCGTTCGATTTCATATCCGCGCACCAACGCCGATTGTAGGCGTCGATCAGGTCCGTCATTGCGGCTTCGAGCTTGGACGTATTGATATGCTGGGCATTGAGGCGACGCAACGTATCGGCGCTGGCGATAGCTGGAGCATGGCGGGCGGCCTGGACGGGGCCGAGATTGCAACCATAGCCAAAAGTCGTGAAGACATAGCGCTGCTCGGCTCTTGTGAGCTTCGGATCGGCTCCGGAAGGCGGGCCGAAGTGGCGCGTGAAGTTGGTCCAGAAAGTCCCGTCCCTGAGAATATCGAGCAGGTGGCGTTCGCGCATGCGAGCATGGACTTCCATCTCGAAGCCCTGCAATCCCTCGGGCAGCGACTTGGCCCTGAGCTGTTTGAGGTGCGGCACGCCGTCAGCGTCAATGGTCAGTTCCGCGTTGGAGGGGAAGTCCGCATCGACCGCCACTGCTGTCGCCGTCAGTTCTCGCCGCAATTGATCGACAAGGTGTTCACCGCTCCCGGGAAGGCCAAGCGCATCGCAATATTCTGCCAGCCGCGCTTCGCAATCCGGCCAAGGCAGGAGCTGAGTCCTGTAATCATCGAAGGTTTCGGCGCCGACAACGAACAGATCCGTTGCTTGCAGCGCGTCCGCCAGATGGATGAAGACGCAGACTTCGAGCGCGCGACGATCGACCACTGTACTGCCACCACGGCGCTTCGCCACGAAGCTTTGCCATCGCTGCGAGGCAAAGCTCAGCTCAAGCGGTCCAGCCAATTCGTCACGGCGGGCGTGACGATGTTCGATCACGATCGACAATGCGTCAAGCAGGCTGCGATCCTGTGTCGCCGAGCGAATCTCCATCAAGTCCAGCAGCTGGAACAAGAGGCTGCGGGTTTTGGCGTGGATTGGCCACAGCAGCGGCAGATCGTTGTTGCGATGCCAGGCGCTGACCGTTTCACATTGCTGCGACAACGCCTCGACGCCGCCCTGCTCGGCCAAAAGAGCGCGGATGCGACGTCCAGTATCGGTGTCGCTCTCGCCTTCCTTAGCCGTTTCCAGCACCTGTCCCAGAACAGCGATCAGTTTCTCCTCGACGTCACGGTGCTGCTCCTGGAACGCTTTGAGCTTTTCCTTGGCGGCGGCCTGCGTCTTTCGGACACGGCGCAACAACATCTCGATCAGTTCGTCACGGCATTGCGCGTGGACCTGTCGCAGAAGGCTCAGGACCAGAAGGTAGCGCCGTCCTGGCCGGGCAATGGCAAGAAGTTCGCTCACCTCCAAAGCCCGGGCCTCGGCGGCGAATTGCCGGAGCTTGGTGTGGGTTATGTCTGCCAGAGGCGGATCAGGATCAATCAAATTGTTCAGCCAGTGGAGGCGCTCGATCCACAGCCTGATTGTCTCTGGGCGCGCTGGCCCAGGCGTCTGTTTCAACCGGTTGAAAGGGGTTGTCGCGGCTCCCGGCGGGACCGTCAGCAATCCATCCAGAGCCGCGACAACATCTGCGGTCAGCCGAACTGCAACCTGGTCGTACATGCGCGTGTGGACCTGGGTTCGCAAGTGGTTGACCAGCCGGTCCAGTGTGCTGAAGGCCGGCAAATCAATCGAAGCCTTCCCCAGAGCTTCAATGCCTCGATTGATCAGGTCCGCCGGATCGCTCATCGTTTCGGCTGCCGCAAGCACGGTGACCGATACCAACTGCTCGGCAGTTTCGGAATAAGCCGCCACGCCGAGATGAATGCGTACCGCCGTCCGATAGCGGTGGAGCGTCGTCTTTTGACGGGTCTCGTCGAGCAACGGGGGCACGGCGTCCAGATCAAGTTGCGCCGCCAGATAAGCGAGCGTACCGACGTGAACGTCGCTCACCGATGGAAAGTAGCCAAGGTCCTGCCGGCCCTTCAGCACCGTCGCCAGTGTCAGGCGACCGGTATCGGTGAGCGCCTTATCACGAACGAAGAAGAGATCGGCTTCATTCAGGAGGTAGCGGACGTTCAGTTCCTCAGCCGTCAGAGGGTCGCCAGGACGCGGGTAAGCGGTGCGGTCAATCGAGGTCATGAGATGTCCAGAAAAGGGTCCGCCGAAGGGGCGACGGAAAGTGTATGAATTGAAGGCGTTAGGACATAGCGATTCGCCGTCCGGAAAGGAAGACATTCTGGGACGCAATCATCGTCACTTCCATGCCAAAAACCGCACGGCACTTTACCTGCGCGTCTCCACGCCGGAGCAGAAGCCCGATCTGCAATATGATGGGTTGCATGGCTACGCTGCGCGCGCCGGACTGGAGATCGTCGGAGACTACTGCGACATTGCGGTGTCAGGCCGCCGCGAGGGACGCCCCCGGCTCAACGCCTTGATGGCGAGTGTTCGTAACCGTGAGGTCGATTGTGTCCTGGTCTGGAAATTCGACCGTTTCGCCCGCTCCACACGTCACCTTCTGATCGCCCTCGAGGAATTCGATCACCTCGGCGTGCGCTTTATCAGCGTTCAGGATCAGATAGACACCGCAAGCCCCATGGGGCGGGCCATGTTCACCATCATCGCAGCCATGGCAGAATTGGAGTCCTCTTTGATTAGCGAGCGCGTCACCGCTGGAATGCAGGCGGCGCGATCGCGCGGCAAGCATCTCGGACGGCCAAGTCTCCCAATTCTGTTGGTTGAAGAGATCGAGGTGCTTGCCGCATCAACCGATCTGAGCATTCGAAAGATTCAAGAGAAAATCGGAGGAAAAGCCAGTCGAGGCCGCGTTGGTGAAATCGTCAAACGCGTCCGATCGGCAAAAGCGTCGACCGGGTGAACTTTTTACACGTACTTTCAATCTACCCCCGCAAGGACTCCATCATGCAAATCAAAACCGCAAGCCTTGGCCCTAACGCGCATCCGCACGACCCGGTTGCGGGCGACGGATCGTCACCCGCCGACCGCAGCATCGAGATCGAAGCGGGACACGGCAGCGGCACTCTGTGGCCCACGGACGGCACGCAAGCACGCGCGTGCCCGAGACCGGCTTCGGAAACCACGATGTGCCTCGCGGACCTGCTGTCGATCTCCAGCCAGCGGCCTTCGAGGCCCGAAGTCATACCGGCCATTGTGCAAGCCGGGGACGATGAAGGCGTCCCGGATTTGCTTCCGCAACCGGCCCGTTCCGGGGCGAGCCAGCCGCGCCTGGCCAATCCCGGCGAAGCGAGGGACGTCGAGAGCGGGTTGCTCATGCGCGATTGCTCGTCGCGGATCGCCGCCTTCCTGGGCAACCTGTCGGTCGTCCAGGAGCTTCGGCAGTTCGATGACAGCGAGTTCGTGGGCAAGCTGCGTAACGAACTGGTCACCGAGCCCGGATGTCGAGAGCCGAAGACGCTGCTGGCCGCCATGGGCGAGAAGGTCGATGAACTGCGGTCGCACCTGGACAAGCAGGCGTCGACACCAGAGGAGGCGGAGTTCCTGGCAGAGGCCCGGCGCTATCTCGAGCCGGTCATGACCAGCTTCGAGACCGACATCCACACCTTGCAGCACGACGCGAGTGCCGCGAAGCGGATATACTAGGGAGCGCTGACGCTTCTGCTCTACCCCTTGCCGCTCGCCACGCTGTTCACCCAGAAGACTGGCACCTACGCTGCGTTCAACATTGCTTCCTACACCTATACGGCGATACAGCTGGTCTCGCTTATGCGACGCCCGACAACGGACGCCAAGCTGTTCATGAAGCACGCCATCAACCGGCACAGCCTGGTCTTCTTCATCTCGCTGATCTATGCCGTACCCACCTTCTACGCCAAGGCCGCGCCGCTGCAGCGCAACGCCGGCTTCGTCGCCGGCGCAGCGGCAGCGCAAGGGGCGATGATGTTCGGCCTGCGGCTGGGGCAGGACCTGATGGACTCGATGCGGCTGCGCTTCAACGGCGCCTTCAACCGCAGGCGTGATCTTCCCGACGGCTTCAGGGACGCCATTGAGGGAGTCGTGGGCGATCTGCGCGCGGGTCTGAGCAACGTCAACCGCTCCGTCGGCGAATTCCAGAAGGACCGGCGGATCACGCCGCACATGGATCGGCAGCTCACCTTCTTCAAGCAGGACCTGTCCAGAATCGTGACGGGCCTTGAGCGGCTCGTAGCGACCGGGACGCGGCAGGAGAGCCCGGTCGCCGCAAGCGATGACCCACCAGGCCCCCCTAGAGGCGGTGCGCCGGACCCTGGACGCATCGTTCGCAAACAACCCCGACCTGAAGGGAAAGCTCGCGCTGGCGACCGTAGCCTTCGCCGTCCTCGGGTCAAACATCGCCCTGATGCGCAACAACGGGCTGGCCCTACCTGACTTCATCGCCGATGCGGTCGTCTCGTCGACGTTCCTGCTCCGTGAAGCGCTGAGCCCGCACGTCACGCACGCGGGGATGAACGACAGCGTGAGCGACACCGTCGGCGGTATGACGATCGGCCTGCCCTTCTCCGTAGCCGCTGTGATGAGCGGCTACATGGACGACCCCAGGGCCAACCCATCGGGCTTCATAGCCGGGACCGTCGGCTACACGGCGGCCTACCTGCTCTTCGGCCGGGTGGCCGGCGACGTCATGTCCAAGGGCCTCATGGCTACGAGCGGAGCGCTCGGCTGGGGCCAACAGCAGGCGATCCGACTCGGCCGGAGCGCGATGGCCTTGGGTTTCGAGCTGGTCGCCGGGCACCGCTCGCCGGCTGCAGCGGATGTGCACGACGTAGCCGGGGTCGAGATGGCGGGTGTGCCGCATGAGCCGCTGTTCTTCAGCCCCTCACAGCGGGCGTCCGCCGAACGCACCCTGGTCGGCACGCTTGAGCAGATCGGCGACGAGTGGTACGAGGCGCGCGACGAATGGGAAGGCGAATCGGAGGGGACGGCGGGTAGGGACGACCCCTGGGTCGACGCACCGGCGGAGCTGCCCATGCAGCCGGCGCCTCAGTCGGAATAAGCAGCCCTGCACGCGTATGGGGTCGGGCGGGATTCCTGAGCGGGAGGGTCGGTAGGGATTCGTGTAAGAAACCTTTACTGACAGCGAGTTAGCTCACTTTTGGCTGTTTTGTACACAAATCCCTGCCAAGCCTCTATAGAGGCTCGAGAATCCCGCGCGTCAATGCTTCGTCGTCCCAGCTATGACCCCACTTAAACACCGCCTGTAAGAATATGTTATTATATCAGCACGTTAGGCGCGCGCCGGCGCGTGTTACCACTACATTTTGGGATGATCTCAGGCGAGTTGTTCGTCGAGGTTGTGTGGCAGAGCGATGCCAGCTGCCTTGAAGACGTTGCCCACTTGGCCCGTAACGTGGGTTCTGGTGGTGACGATGCGACCATCCTTTTCGATGGTGGCTTCCTGGAGGCGGTCGAGATCGCGTAGAAGCGGCTGCCATTCGGGCGTCAGGCCTTTGGCCCGGCAGAGGCGGTACAGTTCCTTGCTGAGTACGAGCCCCAGGAACGAGCAAAACACATGCCCGCGGATGGCGGCATCGGATTGGTGGAAGATCGGCCGGGTATTGAAGGTTGCCTTGGCGGCGCGGAACAGGCTCTCGACCTCGAGCAAATCGCGATACCGCAGCACGGCCTGGAGCGGGGTCACCTTCGCGTTGGTCCGCACCACGGTGATGCCGTCGTACCGGGCTTCCTCGGCAAGCTTGCCGACATCGATCTTGAAGTTCTTGCCGCTGGCCTTGAGGTAACGCCGGTAGGCCGAGTTGCCGACCAGTGCCTTGTCGCCCTTCTTGAGCTGTGCCTCGAGGCCGGCGATGATCGCCTGGCGGCCGGCCTTGTCCTTCTCGGCCTCGGCGTCATTGCGGCTGACAATATAGCGGTCTTTACCGACCTTGACCTCTTTGACCCACAACTGAGTTTCACCGCGCTGGCGCTCGAGAACGAGCGGAACCATCGGTGCCGCGTCATTGAGCACGACGTTGTGGATCACGCTGCTCGAGCGTTCGCGGGCCCCCAGAATGTATTCCATGCCCAGCTTTTCGAGCGCGGCGATGGTATCGGCGCGGCGTTGGTGCGCGGATAGGCGTTGGTGCGCGGATATGAAATCGAACGCATTTCGATCTTTAATGTAGTTGGTTATGCCTGCGTGACTTGACGCGGGATAGACTCCGGGCGTGCCCATGCCAGCATGCGGTTGAGAACGATGCAACCGATGGCAACCTCGGTCTGTTGAGCCGGAAGAGAGCGTGCTCGCAGGCGCCGTCCGATCAGCCCCTTGTATCGTCCGATGGCCGTTTCGCTCAGCGCCCGCTTGCCGTAGCCGGTGGCTGCCTGCCATTTCAGCCGACCGTCGCTTGCGATTGCGGCAATGTGCTTGTCCCTTTGACCAGGCGGTCCGGCATCACCGCTTTCCACCGCCGTGGAACGCGGTGGAATGACGATGTTCGCGGTTGCGCTGTGCTGCAGGATAGACCGATAGGTTGGCTTGCCGTCATAGGCTCCGTCGGCTGTGAACTGGTCGATCTCGCCGTCGATCTGATCGAGCAGCGGTGCCACCTGGGAAGGATCATCCGTGTCCTGATCTGTCAGCCTTTGGGCAATGATCGCGCCACTTTTGGCATCCACTGCCAGATGCAGCTTGCGCCAGTTGCGACGTGATCTGGCGCCATGTTTCTGCTCCAGCCATTGCCCGGCGCCGTAGACTTTCAATCCCGTGCTATCGACAAGCACATGCAGCGGGCCGTCCGGCTGCGGCGGGTTTCGTCGGGCTGATGGCTCCCACTTCTGTGCCCGACGGCTCAGCGTCGTATGATCTGGAACTGGGACTTTCAGCCCCATGAGATCCAGCAGCGAGTGAAGCAATCCCTCGGTCTGGCGCAGCCGCATTGCGAAGACGCAACCCAGCGTCAGCGCTGTCTCAATGGCGAGATCGGAATACCGGGCTTGGCCGCCGCGGGTCTTGCGTCGCGGAGCGCGCCATCCCGCCAGTGCCTCCGGCGTTACCCATAAGGTCAGGCTACCACGCCGGCGCAGACCTGCTTCGTAGTCACGCCAATTCGTCACCCTGAATGTCATCTTTCCGACGTGATGACGACGATCTGCGTTGTGTTTGTACGGCATGGCACTCAAATCAAGCTGATTTCGATCCTGCCTGCCTATCGCCAAACCGTTGACAAAGGATCCATGCACCAACGCTGGGCTTGGCCGCCGCGGGTCTTGCGTCGCGGAGCGCGCCATCCCGCCAGTGCCTCCGGCGTTACCCATAAGGTCAGGCTACCACGCCGGCGCAGACCTGCTTCGTAGTCACGCCAATTCGTCACCCTGAATGTCATCTTTCCGACGTGATGACGACGATCTGCGTTGTGTTTGTACGGCATGGCACTCAAATCAAGCTGATTTCGATCCTGCCTGCCTATCGCCAAACCGTTGACAAAGGATCCATGCACCAACGCTCCTACAATCGCTTCCCCTTGCCGAAAATCTGGGGCGCCGGCCGGGCGGCGATCGCCGATGGCACGCACGTCCCGCTTCGCGAAAACAACCTCCTGGGTGCTCAGCATATCCGTTACGGTGCCTATGGTGGCATCGCCTATCATCACATCGCTGACAACTATATCGCGTTGTTCACCACCTTCATCCCCTGCGGCGTCTGGGAAGCGGTCCATATCCTGGACGGCCTCATGAAGAACCGATCGACAATCCAGCCGGACATCCTCCATGCCGACACCCAGGGTCAAAGCGAGCCTGTCTTTGGTCTTTCCCGCTTTCTCGGCATCATGCTGATGCCGCGTATGCGCAATTGGGGTGACGCCACCTTCTATCGGCCCGACAAATCGGTGCGCTACCAGCATATTGACAGGCTCTTCACCCGCGAAATCGACTGGAGCTTGATCTCGACGCATTGGCAGGACATGATGCAGGTCGTCCTCTCCATTCAGGCCGGCTTGGTCCTACCCTCCATGTTGCTGCGCAAACTCGGATCGCACAACCGGAAAAGTCGGCTATACCAAGCCTTCCGCGAACTCGGTCGGGTCGAGCGTACGCTGTTCCTGCTGCGTTATATCGCCAATCCCGAGATCCGGTGCACCATCTGCGCCGAAACCACGAAAATCGAATCCTTCAATGATTTCCTCGACTGGATCACATTCGGCGGTCCAATCATCAAGAGCGGGGATCCGGTCGAGCAGGAAAAGCAGGTCAAATATGCCAGCCTGGTCGCGAACGCTATCATGCTTTCAAATGTCGCCGACTTGACCGAGGCTCTTGCTTCCATGGCCAATGACGGCCTGCACGTCACTCCGAAGCTTGCTGCTGCCCTCAGTCCCTACACCCGTCGGCACATTCGCCGATTTGGAAAGTACGAACTCGACATGGACGACCGGCCTGCGCCACTCGTGCCGAAACAATTGCCCTTCGACCTGCCCCTGTGAACTTTTTACATGTACTTTCAATCCACCCCAAATTCGAACCCATCGACGCCAAGCCATGGCCGCGTGGGAAGCCGTGAGTGCACGGCCTGCCTGAAAAGCGCGGTGTCGGCCTCACGCGGCCACATTTCAAACAACGTGACAACGCCCACACGGCTATTTAGAGATCCGACCGTCCCTACCTTTTTAAGCGAGCCGGCTATAGCTTCCTTCCGCCTTCCGCGCCGGGTTAACCTTGTTTATTAAATATATCAACGGCTTCTAGCGCGTAAATGTTTCCTTCTCGAACCAAATCGGGGATTACATCGTATTTTCTCTGATATTGCTTTTTAAGGTTGCCAATTGCCTTTTCGATTTCACCGACCTCTACGTATTGGATGAACGATGTCATAGCGGAAATGCTTGCATCGAGACGTCCTTGGTCCTGGAGGTACAGTTGCCGAACAAAACTCGTTCGATCTTTTAACTCCAGCATTAGCCGCACCATGCGTTCGTTCTCGGTCAATCCGGCCAAACGCTCATAGAGTGCCTCAATTGCAAGTGCGACGATCTGTGCATTATCTTGCGCGGTTGGATTATCAGGTACTCTCGCATCGACAAAACGTAAACCGGTGGCCACGAAGGGCTTTATCGCGTTTTCGACGCAGTAGCGGGCGATCATGAACGCCGCTTCGTAGTCGTTCTGGACTTCACGGCTGTTAAGTGCGCGCGTGACATAGCTTCGCGTGCTGTCCTTGGCAATGATGCCCTCGTTGGCGAGCAGTATCAGCGCCTCTCGCACCGGGGTGATGCTCACGCCGAAACTCTCGGCGATGTTCTTCATCTCAAGCGGTGTGCGTGGAGGAAGTTTCTGGAGCACTATCACCGACTTGAGGCGATCATATACTTGTCCTGTCTTACTTCCCTGTGTTCTTGGCGTCGCGCGCATCGGGTCCATCCTCGAGCATACAAATCCTCTCTTCCCAGTGTGCAGCGCCGCGCCATCGGCCGCAGGGGATGTAAGTTACCACGTCAAACCTGCCAACTTTGAAAAAAGATGCGAAACAACTGTTAATATATGTGAAAATTAATTCAATTATTTCGCTTCTGTACATGGCTGGTATCGGATCTCTCAGCCTGTTCTACGTACGGCGAAATTACTATCGGATACTTATGTAAGTATCTTAGACAATTAAGGGTTTGATCGAGTATCGCTTTGTGATGAGATGTGACAATGCTGAACTCGTCAAAAGTCGAAGCGCAATGGATACCTGTCGCTTGCGCATCATGTGGGCCATTTCGATGCCAGGCAGGATAGTGTCGGCGCTTGCTGGGATTGAAGCCGAGCATCATTCGGACACGGCGCTTGATACGCCGATGGTCCTGCTCGATCTGATTGTCAAATAATGACTCCGGCGTATGCGCCGCCTACACATTGATTTCGCTTGTTTCTGAACATTGAGGTTTCTGCCAGAAGGTTTTCGGCAGGAGCTGGATTTTTGGGATGGCGGATGGCGAGGGATTTGTTCTTTGTTGGGCGATGCGAAGTTGTCGAGCCGCGTCGTGGAAACCGAGGATGGCCCAATGTCTGAAGGCGCGGATTGTCGCGGTCCTTTGGCACTGCCTGCGGAACTGATGCCGGCCGTGCCCTTGCGAGAATAGCGGCCCATTCGAACCCGCCTTAGTGCCACTGGCAATTACGACAGAGCCGAAGACTGCTACCGCTAGCCCGTCCTATTCACGAGCGGCCTGGTTCCTTGCCGCTTGGCGTTCGGTCATGAAGGTGTGAGGCGTCTTTTTCACCGCAGCTGAGACTGGACTTTGGAACGCGCTGGAGGGTCAAGGTATCGGGTTCGGTGGGGCTTTGATGCCCCGGCGCTCATGGCCCTGCGGGCTGCAGCGTGATGGCGATCGTTCGGAACAGACTTGCTTCGGGACAGGCGGCGGCGAAGGCCAGACGGATGCGCGAGACGGTTTCGGTGACGCGGGCGCCGAGCTTGAGAAGCCTGAGCCGCAGTGTAGAGAACTCGGCGTTGCACAGATGATGGGTCGTGGGCACTGCCTCGCGCAGGGTGAGCATCAACCAGTATGCGGCGGTGTGCAGGACGAGACGGACCTGGTTGGCAATCGGTGAGCGGCAGCTGGTGCGGTCGGAGGCGAGCTGGCTCTTGTGCATCTTGATCAGGTTTTCGGCCTGGCCGCGGGCGCAGTAGATCACATCGTAGACATGCTCGGCGGAGCCTTTGTCGAGATTGGTGACGACGAAGCGGATGTCGAGGCCGAGGGTGGTTGCCTCGATGCGGGCGCAGGCGCGGCGTTCCGTCCTCCAGGATTTCGCCTTGTATCGGGTCTCGGCATAGCCGCGCAGCACCGGCTTCTGCTCGAGCGCGCGGCGGGTGCGGATATCGTCGGCGGCTTCATCAACGAGACGCTGGAGAACCTTGTTGCCGGGCAATCCGAAGAGGTAGTCGACCGCATTGTCCTCGCACCATGCCATGACTTGCGCCCGGCCATAGTGGCCATCGCCGCGGATCAGAATGCGGGTGGTCGGCCAGCGGGCGCGGATGCGCCGGACAAGCCGGCGCAGATGGCCGCGGATCTCCTTGCCCGCCGGGGTCCTGCCAGGACGCAGGATCATGGCGACCGGGCGTCCTGTCGCGGCGTCGTAGATGTGGATCGGCAGGAAGCAACGCTCGTCGTAATGGGCGTTGAACAGCGAGAGCTGCTGATGGCCGTGAACGACATCCACCGTGTCGTCGATGTCGAGCGTGACGCTTTTGGGCGGCGCGGCATAGCTCGACAGCCACAGATCGACCAGCACCCAGCCGAGCCGGATGACGGTGCGCAGGTCGGGCAGGTTCTCGAGGCGCGAGCATGTCGGCTGCGAGCACAGATCAATCCCGCTGTCGGGCAGCCGCCCGCAGGCGAGCTTGAAGGCCGGGTCGGTGCGCAGCCGGTCGAGATCGTTGGCATCCTCGTAGCCGCATGCGATCGCAAAGATGCGGGCGCGCACAATGTCGGCCATGGCGTGCGTCACCCGCGCTGGATCGCGCGGATCGTGGATCGCGGCGGCCAGCCTGTCGGCCAGTTGCAGGCGTCGCTCGGCCGCTGCCAAAAGCATGACGCCACCATCCGAGGTGATGCGTCCGCCGTCAAACGCAGCTGTGATCTTCTTGCGTCCAACGGCTGGAAATGAGAGCGGCAGCAACGTATCATCGGTCATGGCGGGTGTGGCTCGCGAGAGGCGGTGGCAGGGTTGGCTTAGACAACCGAATCCTACGCTAAATCAATCGCTTAGGCTACATCCGCCAACCTCTCAGACGCAACGTCGTGCATAAGACGGGCTAGTACGCCGATGGTGACAGTAGAAATAGGCGCAGACCTCGGAGTGAGGGTTCCCGGCGATGTGCCGGTTGACCGGGCTGCGGCCTTGGTGCGCGCGATGCGCGGGACGGCATGATCGTCGCGGGCCAACGATTGCCGATCCTGATCGCGACGCGCCCGGTGGACTTCCGCTGTGACCATCAGGCGCTGGCATTGATGGTGCAGGCCGAGTTGAAGCTTGATCCGAATTCCGGGGTCACCGTGATCTTCCGTTCGAAGCGCGGGGATCGTGTAAAAATCCTGGTGTGGGATGGCACCGGAATGTGCTGACCTACAAACGACGAGGCGTTGTTGCGCATCGCCGCCCTCTACAAGATCGAGGACAGCATCATCCGAGGTTGTGACCCCGATCATCGCCGGGCTGTCCGCCAGAACCTGTCCGGCCCGCTGGTGGACGAGTTCTTCACCTGGCTGACAACTCAGACCGCGCGCGTCTCGCGCAAGTCCGACCTCGGCGAGGCCATGGCTTATATGCTGAAACGCCAAGCCGGTTTCCGGCTGTTCCTGGACGACGGCTGCGTCGACATCGACTCCAACCTCGTCGAAAACGATGACCCCACTTAAACACCGCCTGTAAGAATATGTTATTATATCAGCACGTTAGGCGCGCGCCGGCGCGTGTTACCACTACATTTTGGGGATGATCTCAGGCGAGTTGTTCGTCGAGGTTGTGTGGCAGAGCGATGCCAGATGCCTTGAAGACGTTGCCCACTTGGCCCGTAACGTGGGTTCTGGTGGTGACGATGCGACCATCCTTTTCGATGGTGGCTTCCTGGAGGCGGTCGAGATCGCGTAGAAGCGGCTGCCATTCGGGCGTCAGGCCTTTGGCCCGGCAGAGGCGGTACAGTTCCTTGCTGAGTACGAGCCCCAGGAACGAGCAGAACACATGCCCGCGGATGGCGGCATCGGATTGGTGGAAGATCGGCCGGGTATTGAAGGTTGCCTTGGCGGCGCGGAACAGGCTCTCGACCTCGAGCAAATCGCGATACCGCAGCACGGCCTGGAGCGGGGTCACCTTCGCGTTGGTCCGCACCACGGTGATACCGTCGTAGCGGGCTTCCTCGGCAAGCTTGCCGACATCGATCTTGAAGTTCTTGCCGCTGGTCTTGAGGTAACGCCGGTAGGCCGAGTTGCCGACCAGTGCCTTGTCGCCCTTCTTGAGCTGCGCCTCGAGGCCGGCGATGATCGCCTGGCGGTCGGCCTTGTCCTTCTCGGCCTCGGCGTCATTGCGGCTGACGATGTAGCGGTCTTTACCGACCTTGACCTCTTTGACCCACAACTGAGTTTCACCGCGCTGGCGCTCGAGAACGAGCGGAACCATCGGTGCCGCGTCATTGAGCACGACGTTGTGGATCACGCTGATCGAGCGTTCGCGGGCCCCCAGAATGTATTCCATGCCCAGCTTTTCGAGCGCGGCGATGGTATCGGCGCTGATCATGCCGCGATCGGCGACAACGCAGGCGCGTGTGACGCCGAAGCGCGTTCGCAGCCGATCGACCACCGGCAACAGGACGGTCACGTCAGCGGTGTTGCCGGGTACCATCTCGGTGCAGATCGGCCGGCCCTCGGCATCAACGACCAGCGCCAGGATCATTTGCGCCAGATCGGGGCGGAAGTCCTTGGAATGCCCGCGCTTGCCCAGCGTCTCGCCGCCCGCGCCGTAGAAGGATAACGAGGTGGTGTCCATGAACACAAGGCTGAGGTCGGTGAACAGGTCCTGCCGGCGCGCGAAGAGCTTTTCCTCGATCGCGTCTTTCACGCAGCGCGCCACCAGCGCGCCTTGCGCCTTTTCGCCGAGTTCCTCGCCCAGCCACGCCATGGCCCGGTAAAAGTGATGGAGCGCCAGACCCTCGGCGCCCTCGATACCATAATCGGCCATCCAGTTCGCGCAGTCGCGGTCCGAGCCCGAGACGAACAGCCGATGCAGCGTGCCAACGAACACCGCCCGTTCCACCGCAAAGCCGAACTGGCGCCCTTCCAGCACCTCTTCCAGCACCTCGCCGATCCCGAGCCGCTCCCACAGCCGCCCGAACAACAGCGGACCGCCGATGCGGCGAGAGGCAATTCGCCCCGCGTCAATGTCGGACAGGATGAGGCTGCGTTCGCCATGGCGCGCAATCGAGGCCGCCAATCTGTCAAGTTCGCCGCTGGCAACCAGCGCATCCTTGCGGCCCAGCGCCTTTATCGTGCGCTGGCGAACGGTTTTGCCGTCGCGGACACTTTCCACGAGGTAAAGATAGCGGTGGCCGCGCGCGACTCTCTCAACGACAAACATGCCAGCGTTGTTAGCGAATAAATGCCATAAAATCCATACAACATACGGCGAGCAGATCAACTGTTGTTACCACACATTTTCGCGCCGAAAACTCAAGGCGAGTGAATTCAATAGCTTAACGGACAGCGTTCGCCATCCGTTCACCTCCAACTGTTCAAGTCGGGCATGACGACGCGCCCAGGCGGGCCGTGACGGTATCTCTACCGCGCCATCGACAGCGTCGAATTCTATTTCAGCGCGTAGCGCGACCTGCCGTCGGCCAAGTGCTTCTCCAGAAAGGCGCTGGAACGCCTTCAATCCCAATCCGTCCCTTGGCCGAACAGTTCGCCTTTCTCGCTGCCTGACCAGAACGCAACCAATCCTCCCCGTGTCCCAATTCAGCCGTTTTAACGGCCAGTTCGCCAGCCTTGCCAATTAGATGGAAGAGCTGGCCGCCGAGAGCGTCACGATACCCGACTCTCTGCGCTACTATGTCAATTGGGAGGCTATGGCGCTATGGCGCGCGACGCCGAAATGAACGGTGAGTTCTTCACGATAGAGTTCGCACGTGAGTGCACGTCTTTTTCAACAGATGAAAATTGATTGGCGTGCGCTGGGGCCACGCTGTCAATGGCGTCGACCAGAAAGCGCCCCCTCAATCGATGCGCTCTGGACGCTGCCGGAGGGGAACGCTTGAAGGCACCATGAGCAGAAGAGCCGGGTACCGGTTTAAGGCTTACGAAGGCTAATCATGTGGCGGCTCCGACCAACCCGTGCTCTTCGCCCATTCGTTCGCCGCCTCCATAATGATATCAAACACGGGGTCTTTGATTTCGTAATATGCCTCCGCGTTATCGGGGTGTAATTTAGCGAGACTCTGCTTTATGCGTGCATATGCACTAGCCGCTAATGAATGCGTGCGCAGGTAATCCCGGCAAAGGAGCGAATAGAGCTGATTAAAGCGACCTTTTTCCCGAATATGCAAGTTTGCTTTCCGGTCAGTGCTTTGAAAAAAGCGCTTAAGCAAATCCTTTTCTGGAAGGTCCAGCCCTGGAGGGCTATGGTCAACTTTACCTAGTACGCGATTAAATCCCTCTCGCGCAAAGGCAGTATCGTCCACTTGAGACAGGTCACCTACCGTAAGCTGAATATCGATTACATCCTTGGCAGGAAGACCTCGCACGGCCGTCGAACCAATATGATGGATGTAGGCACCAGAAGGTGCCGCGCGCATAACGGACTGCTTCAAGATTGCAAATTCATTAGGCCATTCCTCTCGGGGCATTACAATTTCTATCAACTTTTCTACCCCCCTATTGCGCATTCCGCCGCATCCGGTCGGCTGTTCCGACAACATCCGGTGAACCATTCCGGGGTATCCGGTCACTTAGGATCGTTGCCGCGTAGGCATGGTTTTGATGCCAGGCGCGGTGGCCTTCGTCAACTTCTTCGGTGGAGTCACTCGAGCGGCGCATTGAAGGCCCGTCGAGTTCGAGGCGATAAGCATTGTGAACCAGACGGTCCGGGATGGCATCGGCAAATGTCGGTTCACCAAACATCAGAGGCCGCCGCCATTCTCGACCGGGGTGGTGTCTCACTTGACGGTGGTCGACCCGCGTCACGGCCTTGCGGGTTAGGGCCTGGAACTCGTGTCGTCCCGTTCTGCGCGCGGTCGGGCTTCGTTGTAGTCTGCCTCGATGACCGATCTTGCAGCGGCGTCACCGGAAGAAGCGCCGAAACCGCTGGCCCGCATCGACGTACGAACGCTGCTCACAGGGCCCCATTTGAACAGCTCCTTGGCCGCCCCCATTGAGGAGGTGATTAGCGATGAACATTTAGTCGAATCTGTGCCGCGTCTCGTCGCAGACCCTCACCGAACGGCGTTACTGAGGTGAGGAAGGAGGCCGCATGGTCGTAGTCGCGCCGCAGCTCCGACAAACCGCTGTCTACTGTCCATCTGCGCGCTCGCCGATTGTCATGTCATATTAGAATGGGCTTGGGGCAGCGAGCCGGCCGGATTGGGCGCTGATGCCGCTGTCGACGACCACAAGCGGGACACCGTGCCGTTTCGCGGCGCTCAAGATCAACGGTCTAACCTCTTGGCGGTATTTGGCTATTTTGGCCAGCATGCGGGTGAAATCGCCCCTCGCCGTGGGAGTGGGGCGCGAATCTAGCGGAACCCGTTTCGGCAAAAGGCTCATGTCACCGCCGGCGATGCGCATGACCCTAGCGACAAAGCGCCATTCACAAAGCCAGGCCGGCGCTTCAACCAAATAGACCAGCTCCGCTCTTTCGATGCGCATGTCGATCGTTTCGACATATCCGCCTTCGACGACGAAGGCCTCGGCAGCAAGCTGCATTCTTAGGGTGTGGAGCCAATCTTGCTTGTTCGGGCGTTCCCAATTCGGCCCCCAGTAGAGATCATCGAGGGCAAGTAAGGGCAGATCGAGGCTATGAGCGAGCCGCCGTCCAAAGGTCGATTTTCCGCTACCCGGAGAGCCGAAGACGCTGATCCTGCTGGCACGGGATTTGGACAACATAAGCGATCTCTAGAAAATCTCTATGCCATGCAATTCCGAGAAGCGTCGGGCATCCTCGGCGGAGTTCACCAGAGGCTCCCCCTTGATGTTGAGGGAGGTGTTGAGCAGCAACGGGCAGCGTGTCTGTTGGTAGAATGCGTTTAGAAGTTGATGCACTGAGGCGTTCTGCGCTGCATTTAGGGTCTGGACGCGGCTGGTTCCATCCACATGGCAAACTGCTGGAATCGCTTCCGGCTTTCGGCACTTGGCGACGAACTGCATATAGGGGACACGCTGCAGAGGCATTTCAAAGTACTCTGGCGCATGTTCCTCCAAAATGATGGGGGCAAAAGGCCTGAAAAGCTCCCGTTTTTTGATCCGATTGACCTTTTCCTTAGCTCCGGGACCTCGCGGGTCCGAAAGCAGGCTTCGATTGCCCAATGCCCTCGGCCCGAACTCGGCGCGACCATGCGCAACGCCGATAACCTTACCCTTGACCAGGCTGCGAAGCGCTCCGTCGATATTGAGTCCCCGGCCGATGTCGTGGCCGAGATAGGGTCCGCGCCACTGCACCCATTCTCCGCGCTGTGCGAGCGCGGCGCCGAGGCTGCTGCCGGCATCCCCCGGTTCCGGCATGATCCATATGTTGTCGAACCAGCCTTCTCGCGCCAACATTCCGTTGAAGACGCAATTGAGCGCAACGCCGCCGGAATAGACCAGATTCTTGCTCGGTAGCTCCGTTCTCACCCATTGGAACACTTCCCGCAGCAGCCGCTCGGTCACGCTTTGGCAACTCGCTGCAATATTCTCGATATCGGTGAGGTCGGTCCGCCAGTCGCGTATCCCCCGGTGGAGGTTCCGGCGGAACCGCAAGCGGTCTGGCCGAGGATCGGCGATGAAATCATCGAAAATGTGGTCAACGTATCGATCGTCTCCGAACGCCGCCAGGCCCATCATGATGTATTCTTCCTCGTTCGGCCGGAAGCCGCAACGGTCGGTAAAGCCGGAATAGAACAGGCCGATGCTATGCGGATAACGAACAGTCAGCACGCGTTCGATCGTGCGATCGGATGCACGCCATGCCGTAAGAGTGTCCCATTCGCCTATACCATCTATGACGACGATGCTGGCATCCCGGAAAGTCGAGGTGAAATAGCCGCCGCACGCATGGGAGAAATGATGACCATGAGACGCGACAGGCCGTCCTCGCAACAAGGGGAACCGCGCCAGATAGCTGCGAGCGCCGGGGGTCGTCAGCAGCCGGCGATATTGCCCGGCGAACAGTTCACGGCTGCGCTTAAGGTTCTGGTTCTCATAATAGGCGATCTCGAAGGGGATGCGGACATGGGCTTCCACATCGTCCAGAAGCCCATCGCAAAGATACCGGTCCATCTTTTGACGGCTGAAACGCTCCGAATGGGCCGCGTAGACAATCTCGTCGTCGCGGACAACCGCGAGCGCCGCATCATGACTGAGACAGCTCGCGCCGACAATGTCAGGAGCGGTTGGCCTACTCATAAATGAATGGATCCCGCCGCCGGCTCGCCAAGATACGCTCAACCAGGCCCTTCGGCCGCTCTGGCTCGGGCGGCGCCTTTCTTGCGGCGGCCGCGCCCGGCCGCTTCGGCAGGCCGACCTTCCGATCGAGGATTCTGGCTTTGGTCGTTCCGGAATAGGCGATCCCCGTGCACCCGACGCTTTTCTGGGCGACCCCCTGCGTCTGGAGATACTCGGCAAGAGCAGCCGCCCATGCTATGTGGCCCTCACCGTCAGGATGACCCCCCGAGGCCTTTACCGTCGCGGCGGCTTGTATGCGCTCGGGCTCCCCATTTTGCCCGGAGCCAAAAAAATGCCGATCAAGTATCTGGGACATATAGGGCTGCAGGCTGCCGCCCGAATGCTCGTCAATGTCGGCCAGACTCTCAAGCGCATTGAAGAACAGGTAGGGGATGCTCGCACGCTCGAGCGCCCATTTGAGCGTCAGGACCTGCGTGGCGAACCGTATGGCCGATTCCTCATCGCTCCACGCGATTTCACGATAGGCTCGGTTGATCATCGCCGCAGGCGCATCGGTATAGTCATGGTATGGAATGAGCTGGCGCCACTCGCCGGAAATATGGAACTCCCGGCGCATCGGCGATGACCAGCCGATCACGACCAGCAATTCCGCGCCGGCCGCTTTCAGCGCAGGGACATCTTCCACCAGCCAGCGAATGGTCGAGCGCAGGATGCGGTCGTTGGAGCTGCCGGGAAATCCGTCATTGACGACGCTCGTATAGCCAAGCAGCCGCCCCAGTTGACCCGGCCAGGCGGCCCGCCACCGTGCCTCATTGTCAAAGCAGAACCCGGTATTCGGATCGTCGAACAGGTCGGTTCCGTAACACATAGAACAGCCGTTCGCGAACAAAACTCTGTCTGTCATTGACGCACCGACGGAACCTTCAGTCACTTGTTTGAGCAGCAGGCGGCGGAACAGCCGCGATGGCGTCCAGCACGCCCTGCATTAGCGGCCAATGCGCTATCCCGAAGCGGACGCATCCAGCCAGACCAACCTCCCGGCTAGTGTCGCGGATATAGACCCCACGCGTGTCGAGATGCTTGACGACCTCGGCCGGCTCGTAGCCGCGGACGGCCACATTCACATAGTTGCCGGCCGACGGGAGCACCCGCCAACCCGGCCGCTGGAGCGCCAATGCTGCCCCGAATTTCTCGCGCGCCAGAATGATGTCCTTCCAGATCGATTTGAGCTCCTCCGGCCGACCGAGCAGGGCCTCAAGCATATGAAGGGATGCTCCTGAAACAGCGCCGTCCATTCTGTAGGCACCGAGAAGGCGAGCCAGACGGGGTGGCGACATGCCGACGGCGATCCGCGCGCCTGCCAGACCCAAACTCTTTGAGAATGACCGTACCAGGAAGACGTGGTCGTAAGATCCGAGGAGCTCGACGTGGTCCGTTTCCGCGAAGGCTGCGAAGCATTCGTCTACCACCAGCAGGTGGTGATGTCGCCCGCACGATTCGGCCAGCTCAATCAGTTCACTGCCGGACATTAGGTGACCGGTGGGGCTATTGGGGTTGGAAATGACCACCAGCGACGGTGGCTTACTCCGTAATGTATCCAGAAGCGCCTGAAACCCCATCGCCATCGCATCCGGCACCCTGATAGACGCGTGGGTTACGTCAAGCTTTCGCAGCGCGGCATAGTGCGCCCAGCCGAAGTAATTGGGCACCTGCAGAATCATGCGCCCGGTGGCCGACCCAAAAGCGTCGACAATCGCAGCGATCAGAGCATCGGACCCTGCGGCCAGCGTCAGCCGCTCCGAGGGAACGCCAAGCCGCCGGCCGATCCCTCCTATGGCCAAGCTAGCAAAGGGGTAGAACTGGGTATGCGCGGTGTCGGGCGCGACCTCCCGCAAAAGCTCTGTCATCCGGGGATGGTGCAGTTCGCAGCTTCGCAGATTGATCCCGTGATTGGCGGGAAGGCGGTTGTGGCGTGCGAGATCACCGACTTCCGGCAACGGAAACCGCCAAATATCGCATTCGGCTGTTTGAGATTGGCGGGGAAATTCCATCCTATGAGTCATAGCTTGAGTTTCACATGCCGAATTATCTACCTCTACATAAATCAAGGTCAAGCGAAAACAAATAATATCTGAAAATATATTCGAAGATATCAATGTGTAAGTGGTTGACATCCACTACACGCCAAACGCATACCTAACTGTCACCAAGTGATCGCCAATAAAGCTCCGGAGTTGTTGAACTTGCCTGGGGATGGGTACAATCATCGATTAAAATTTGTGCCAGAGGACTTTTTGGTCCAAGAGGTGTTGATGCCAACTTTGGCTGCGCGTCCCTCCGAGGTCCATCCGTATTTTTTACTGCGTAAGCGGGGCTTCACGACGTTTCAGGCCGTTCGACGGCTCGCCGAGGCGACTGGAGTGGACGCCAAGGTAGTCGCCTATGCCGGGCTGAAGGACGAAGACGCCGTCACGGAGCAGCACATTAGCGTCGGTGCTGACCTGCCCGCCGAGAGCGTGCAGAGCTTCAATGCTGCGTACGAAGGGAAGTCCGAATTTATTCAAGTAGTGAGCCTGGGCCGCGAGGGCGGAGCGATCCGCGTCGGCCACCTGATCGGCAACGCGTTCAGGATCGCAATCCGGGATTTGGATGAGAAGCTAGTCGCAAGGCTGGCGTCGCGAAGATCGAGCGAACTTGTCTTCATCAACTATTACGACACGCAACGCTTCGGCGTTCCCGGCGGTCCGAAGACCACTCACCTGATTGGCGACCGGCTGCATGCGGGCGCCTACGACGAAGCGCTGGCGCTGTTGAGGCAGTCACGGGCGGAGGAGGCGCTGTTGGCGCAATCCTGGTCGGGCAGCGCCGAACAATTCTTTTGCGAATTGGACCCGCGAATTGTGCGTTTATATTACGCGGCTTATTCGTCCTATCAATGGAACACCCAGCTGGCAGACAGTATTGCCGGTGAGGCTGGCGTCCAGGAACTGACGCGTCCACCCCTGAAGTGCCTCCTCACTGTAGAGCCTCGACTGCTGGAGCGCATCCGCCAGCGAGCTCTGACTCATCCGCTCCGACGTTTTTCGTGTGCGCCGGGCTTTCCAGAAGTCGATCCCGAGGTTCGTCCGGGGTTGATACAGGCGCGGATCAGGGTCGTCGAACACGGTCTCGACGAGTTTCATCAAGGGCGCAACAAAGTAACCGTAGAGATGTTTCTTCCAAGTGGCTGCTATGCCACGATGGCTATAAATCAGTTCGTGACATTTTGCAGATATTAGGCGGATAGATATCGTGCGCGTTCTATGCATTATTCCACCATATATCCCTAGTTACTTCAATGCAGGGCATCATATTCCGATCTTCCAGGTCTCTACTTACCTCAGAAGCCAGAGGCATTCGGACGAAATAGTTGCTCTGGACTGTGCAGCTCTGAACTTAACCTGGCGCGATATCGCTGAACTCCTGGTGCAGAAGTTCGACGTCATAGCACTGCTGAACGACTTTGACGGCGTCGACACCTTTCCGCGAATGCTGCGCTACGTGCGCGAATTTTCTCCCTCAGCCAAGGTGATGACCTTCGGCCGGCTTTCCAATCAGGTTCCGGGCCTCTTTGAGCGCTTCGGATTCCACGGCATTGCATCGGCAGGCGACTACGAGGCGTCGGTGGCCGGCTTCATCGACTGGATTGCGGACGGAAAGACGATACCACCGGGCGTCTCGCTCCGGCAGGAAGACGGCTACGGGAAACCTGCCCCCGGGATTTTTCTCCATGCCGAGCATTGGGCTTTCCCCGACGTCCGGGATATTCCCTACGGAGCGTATGACCGGCTGTACCAGCAGGACTCGAACAAATTCTGCGGCATTCCCGAACGCCGTGAGCTTGTTGTGCCCCTGGCGCGGGGGTGCTCAGTCGGCTGCGCTTATTGCGACGTTCCCACCATGCAGGGATTACGCGAACGACGCGCAGGGGTCGTGCCTACCCTCGACTATATCCAACAATCCTTTGACGAGGGGCCGTTTGAATATGTTTCGTTCTACGCCCCGACCTTCACACTGAAGAAGGCGTGGGTTCGGGCATTCTGTGCGGAAAAGGAGCGGCGCGGCCTGAGGTTTCCCTGGAAATGCGTCACCACGTTGTTCCATCTCGATCCCGAGCTTCTGGCCACCATGGCGGGCGCCGGCTGTGTGCGGGTGAGCATAGGCCTCGAGACGCTGGACGTTGGCGCTGCGGGAAGTTTGCCGAAGATCAAGCAAGATAGCCTAGACGCATTTCGGCGGCTTGCCAGCGCGGGCCGCGCCTCTGGGGTTGAGTTGAACTGCTTTGTCATCGTCGGGTTGCCGGGCGACAGCATCCAGGGGATCGATCAGACTATTTCGGAGGTCCTTGCACAGGGCAGCCGCGTGCGACCGACCGTCTACACGCCATACGACAGGATCGAGGCGGATATGACGCTGGAAGAGGTTGGTGGGTTCAATCGCCAGATGTTCGTCGAGGATATTTACTCGGGTGAGCAGAAAGATCTGCTCTACAAACTGCTGTTCGGGAACCATGCTGATCGCGCCACAAAGTCATGAATCGAATTGGCATCCGTAGATCTCTGGTGTGAGTCATGAATAGTTATGCGGATATTTCGTTACGATTTGAAAATTGTTCGTTCCATAGTGAAAAATTTCATTGGGGATGTATTGTAGATTACTTTGAATATGCGACCTATGATCAGTTATTTAATAGCTTTCCTTGCGATGGTTTCGTCCTGACGGAGAAGGCCGGCGGGCCCTCCGCCAAAAGCTACAAGACATACAACTTGATGGTGATGAAGAATGGGGAGCGGAAACCGG
Organism: Mesorhizobium loti; assembly: GCA_014189435.1. Lineage (NCBI taxonomy): Bacteria > Pseudomonadati > Pseudomonadota > Alphaproteobacteria > Hyphomicrobiales > Phyllobacteriaceae > Mesorhizobium > Mesorhizobium loti. The sequence goes on along the minus strand of CP050294.1, from coordinate 355,459 downwards.
AATATTATGGCCTGACTCCACTTTGGCAGGAGGCCGTCAGTGCCTTGGTCGGCGACCACAATATAGCCGGCCTGGAGAAGTTGACCGGCAAGTCCCTTGGGGGGGACGTTGGCCGAAGTGCGGTTCGTGATTTATTCGGAAGGATGCTGGATTGGCCCGCATCTGGACCGTCCGGACAAACGCCTCACCCAAATCGTCTATCTGCAGCACCCTCAAGACCGACTGGTCGGGGGGGGATCTTCTGATCCTGGGCTCCGACAAGATGGACGATGTGGTGAGGAGCGTTCCTCCCCGTCCCAACATGTCAGTTGTCCTGCTGCCATCAAGTCAGTCTTGGCATGCAGTGTCTATGCTCGAAAGCGCGTCCAACGCGCCTCGGCGTTGCGTTTTGGTGCATTTTTCGGAGGTCAATGATGAGCGCTAGTTTCAGTGAGCTGGTACACTCCCTGCGAGGGGCACAATGGCGGAACGACCCGTATTTTTGGGCGGTCGTCGATGAATTTGTTTCGCCCGGTTTTGCCGAGCGTCTCGCCGCTACCATCCCCGCAGCGGGGTTCAGTGCCAGCGAAAGGCCCAGCGGTGACCCCGGACATAGAAAACCTTACCGCCTCGAAAGCAAGGCTCTAAATGCTGAAGACGACGACAAATATACGCCGGCCTGGCGGGATTTCCTCCGGGCCTTGAGGTCCAGCGAATATCGCACCGCCATGAGCGAAGTGATTGGTATCGACCTGAGCGGTCTCAATCTCGAACTGTCCCTGTGGCACTACCCGCCGGGGGGATGGCTCGGCCCGCATACGGATAAGCCGGACAAGGTCGTCACCCAGGTTTTCAATCTCAATCCGGGCTGGGAGCGCGAATGGGGCGGCTGCCTTCGTATCCTGGGATCAGACCAAGAGAAGGACGTCGTTGCCGAAATACCGCCAGTCCTGAACTCGTCGGTTATACTTCGGCGAAGCGATAATTCCTGGCACATGGTAACCAGGACGCAGGAGAGTGAGGGTGCACCTCGCCTTCGACAAGTGCTGACCGCCATGTTCCGCGCTTTGTAATGTCTTCGGTCGACGGCGAGGGCGCGTTTGCAAGCGCAGCCGATGGGGTTTGTCCATTCCGCCTTAGGGATGGCCTGCCCCCTCTAGGCGAATTCACGATCGGGGCCGATTTTGCGGATCTTCTGGTATCGGAGGCCACAAGTCGGCGTCCGCGCGCCGTCCTGGAGGCCGGCAGTGGTATCTCTACGGTTTTGCTAGGACACTGCATGCAGCTTTGGGCTGGCCATGTCTATGCGCTGGAGCACCTGCCCCAATATGCGCAGCTGACCCGCGAATGGGCTGTTCGGCACGGCGTCCAGAACATCACCGTCATTGATGCTCCGCTACAGACGCACGTGATCGGTGGCGAGCAGTGGGACTGGTACGACATCTCCAATGTTCCGGCCATCGCATATGACTTTCTTGTCGTCGATGGTCCGCCGCGCAAGACCGGCGCGCTGGCCCGGTACCCGATGCTTCCGCTTTTTGCCAAACAGCTCGGCCCATCGCCCTGTCTCCTTCTGGACGATGCGGACCGGGCGGACGAAGAGGCCATCGTTCGCCGGTGGCAAGCCGAATTTCCTCAGTTCCGAACCCAGAGGCATCAAACCCAGAAGGGAGCCGTGCTGATGACAGCGGGCTCTGCATCATGACATCCTCATGGGTGGTGAACGGCGGACGGCCCCTCGCTGGGGAGGTACAGATTTCTGGCTTTAAGCATGCCGCGCTGCCTCTCGTGGCGGCCGGGATGTTGGCCAGCGGGCCCTTCGAACTCGCGAACGTTCCTGACGTCGAAGATGTCAGAGTGATCGCGGAACTGTTAGTGCATGCAGGTGCGTCCGCTCGCCACGATCGCGCAGGTCGCCGATTGCTGGTCGATCCGACAACAATTTCCAACGGCACGCTTCCAAGTGCTCTGACCCGCCGGGTGCATGGTTCTCTCTACATGGTTCCAGGGCTGCTCGGCAAGTTAGGGGAGGTCCACGCCGGGCCGTTCGGTGGATGCAGGATCGGGGAGGCGTCAGCGGGGGAGAGCGTCCCCTCGAGCACATCCGGGAAGTGTTGCAAAGATTTGGCGCCACTGCGGAAATCCAGGGCGGGATGCTCTCTGCCTCATGCAAGCAATTATGCGGCTGCACCATCAACATGGCTGACTTTGCCAAGGAACTGTCCAATGGCGGGGGATTGACCGGTCCCCTCTACTCGGGCGCCACCAAAGCCGCGCTCTTGTGTGCTGCAACGGCGGCTGGAGTGACCGAAATCCACAGCCCCTATCGCAAGGCGGACGTGGCTGACCTGATTGGCGGAATGATCGCCGCAGGGGTGAGCATAGAGGATCGAGACGACGTTTTGCGTGTTGAGGGGCGGCCTTGCCTCCAGGCGTTCCAATATGAGGTGTCGTCCGACGCGATCGAAATCGTGACCTTCTTCACGCTCGCCGCCTACCTTCAAGCAGACATCCGGCTGACCGGGATCGCTGACAAAACATGGGCAGGACTGGCCGCCGAACTTGACTGCTTTGATCGCATGGGCCTGACCGTCGAGCGTTTGAAGCAGTCGAGGTTGAGCCTACGGGCCGATCATATGAACGGCATAGACATTCGCGTCTCTTCGCATGGAATATTCAGCGACAGTCAACCATTCTTCGCGCTGCTCCTGTCGGGTACAGAGAGGGGGGGCAAGATAGAAGAGCATGTATGGGTCAACCGCTTCGACTACGCCAGCGGCCTCACGGCTCTGGGAGCCGAAATGCACAGTGATGGACCTGTCCTACATATCACCCCTGGCCGGGCGGCCCGGCCAGGGCAAACGGTCCGAGGCAATGATCTGCGGGCCGCCGCTACCCTTGTGCTGGCCGCCCTCGGTATCGATGGCGAAACAATCATCCAAGGTGTCGAACACCTGGGGCGCGGCTATGCGGATCTTGCCGGGCAGTTGACGAGTCTCGGGGCCAGTATTGATCAGCGGGCTACATCGTAGGTCGCGCTTCCTGCATCGTGTTTCGGCATCGTCGGGCCGCTGCGGCAACGATTATTCAGAATGGCACTATTGACGAGTCGATTGATCCGCCTGGAAGGCACGCGAAATATGCGTGGGCTCGGTGGGCTACGGGTGGCGGACGGCGGTTTCGTCAACCCAAGGCGCCTTTTGCGTAGTGCGGCCCCGATCAACTTGGATGTGCCAACCGCTCGGCATTTAATGGCCGAATATGGGCCACTGCGAATCCTGGATCTGCGCACGACTCGGGAGATCGACAGGGAAGGGATGCCCGAGGCGTTGATAGGCCTGGGAGCGGAGTTCTGGCACCGTCCTCTGTCGGACCCGAGCTTTCTCCTCGATGTCGTGCGCCCGACTTGGCAGGATTATTTCTCATCCTATGTGCGGCTAATGCCCTCTGCAGATAACGTCATCGTAGACCTAGCGGCCGCGTACGCCGCTCAGACCGCGAAGACGACCATAGTTTGCTGCACGGCCGGTAAAGACAGGACCGGCGTGGTGGTAGCAATGCTGCTTCGCCTTGTGGGCGTATCAACGTCGGACATCGCCCGAGATTACGCGCTTTCGGCTCGACAACTTCGGGCTCATCTCGGCTCGTTCAAGGCACATTGGGAGAAGCGAGGCCTATCGCCCCAACAATACGCAATCCGTCTTGAGACCCAAGCGAGAACAATGACGGCTCTCCTCGCCCATCCTGAGACGCAGTGGCATATTGACAGTGTCGAGCGTGAACTCGGCGGAGAAACAATCCGAAGGCTGAGGGCCACGATGATCGATCACCGCCATCAGGGCGAAGCGTCCAGAGGGCGAACTGTGTGAATAGGGAGGGAAATTTGGACCAGTAACTGATGAACGAATACGTCGCATTTCCGACGAGACGCGAGGAACTACTTGCGATGGCCACCAGCGTCGCAGCACTCGTGTCGCACTGCGCTTAAATGTAAGATTGCGCCGATTTATCGCGACCGCTGTATCTAATCATGACATTCAATGCCCCTGATGTGGATGTGTTGCAAAGTCTTTGGTAACGAGGCGCATGGCATTGGGCTCCGGTGTTCCCCGGAGAGTTGAGATGTTCAAAGGCCGCCATTTCGACCAATCTGTGATCTTGCTTTGCAATCGCTGGTATCTGGCCTACGGACTGAGCCTACGCGATCTTCGAGAAATGATGGCGGAGCGTGGCATTAGCGTCGATCATTCAACGATCCATCGCTGGGTCGTTCATTTCGCGCCGCTGCTGATGGAACACTTCAACCGGCGCAAGCGCGCCGTGACCGGCAAATGGCATGCGGACGAGACCTACAGTGCGCCTCGCTCCGAACAGGGGGAAGCGTATGACTGGAATGCAAGAGAGAAAGGAGGATTTGAAGAAGTGCCTTGTCCCCTGCTGTGAGGGGGCATGAGCCCAAGCGGCGGTGACCTGCTGTCAACTGGCAGGGTGACGTAGCCCGCAGGTAAAGGGGATTGAGGCGAAGTCGTTACGCCGAGATGGTTCCCGAGGCTGAAGTATTGGAAGGTTGAGGAACACGAACCGGTTCATCCGTGTCTGAGGGCTAAATCGTCGCCTCCGCCTACACGGCTTAACAGGCGGAATGCCGTTGATGGTGCTGGAAATGTATGTCGGCACGCATCCAAACAATAGCGCATACGTAAGGCGCTTATTGGGGACCATGGAGAGAACGCAGCCAGACCATGGCATCGGCATCGACTTGCAGAAAGCAAGGGAAAAGACTGCGACCGGCAGCCTCACCAATACGAAGACGTCCAGCATATGAACGAGGGAAGGCATGATGGAATGACAACGATGTTCTGCATCGCAAGGGAGTTGGCCCTGATGTCCATCATGTTGGCGGAGTTCTCGTAGTAGTCCGCGGCAGGGAAACCCTGTCACATGGCGAAGGGGAACAGTTCGAACTGGTGCAAAACCGATTGAGGCACTGATGCCGGTTTTGTCGCAAGCTCCTGGAAGAGCGCACAAACGGCTGTCGCAAAGTCCCCGAGAACGAATCCCCGCTTCGGAATTTTGTGGGCACCTATGCCGGTTTGATCGCGCTGCAGAGAGACGCGGCCCATGGCGAAATGGAAAGCCGTGGCCATGGTCTGCTGACATCAGCGGCCGCCAGGTCTCAACGGGTTCATATGCAGACAGCGTGACATCGCCCTATTTCACCTTTTTTACCGCCCCTTAAGTCCCTCGCCCGCATGCTTGTCGATGCCATTGAACTCATAGCCATCGGCCAAGGATTTTGGACAATATGTTTCCTGTCGCAGCGGAAACCGTGAGAGTCGCTGTAGGCCTAACGTTAAGGGGCTGGGAGGAGAGCGGTTTGATCGGACGAAATGTGTACGGGAGTACCGAGTCATGAAGCCACGAGGTAATCTGGTCCGACTTAAGCAATTTCAGGTGAATGAGAAGCGGCGACAGCTGCAGCAGCTAGACATGATGATTGCCGATTTCGAACGCATGGCGCGAGAACTGGACTTCCAGATCAACGCCGAGGAAACGAAGGCTGGCATCTCCGATATCAATCATTTCGCTTACCCGACGTTCGCCAAGGCCGCCCGCCTGCGTCGTGACAACCTCAAGAGTTCGCAATCGGACCTTCTGCGGCAGAGAACCGCAGCCGAGCCATCTCTCGCCGAGGCTGAAGCAGAGCTCTCCAAGGCGCAAATGCTAGAATCGCGCAGCGGCAGAGGCCACGACCTCGAACCCGGCAACCGAAGCGCCATGATCGGCTGAGCCGGACGGCTTTAGCGCGCCTCAATTCGCGACACCAGACTGACCGTTGGCGCACGAGGAGGAGTGCGGGCACTGTAAAATTATCAGCGGCTTGATGCAGCGATAGCTGGCGGGGACGGCTGTCGTGCCGCGGCGACACACGCGATTTGTTCCAGATTTGCATGGCGGCGTTACGCAGGTGTCGTTTTCCATTTAATTCTGTCGGGTTTACGACGATGCGGGAGATCGGACACAGATGGGGCGGCTCACCACGTTGTAATTGAAGGTTTTATTCCTTTGGCACGGTTGGTGCTGCGGATGATCCGCAAGCATGCACGCCACCGATACGATGAGAGGTGAGCGTCAACGGTCCACTCAGTCGTGACGGAGTGCCAGCCGCGCGGGCGGACGCCGACCATCCCGATAGTCATCGATCCGGTCTGCGTAGAACAGTAAGCAGGATGAGAGCGAGATCAGCATGAACTCGAATTTGAAATGTTTGGCCCAAGCAACTGCCATCGCCTTGCTCTGGAAGGTCAGCGCTACGTCGGCGCACGAAGGTATGTGGATGCCGGGCCAGATTGCGGACGTGGGCGCGGCCATGCGCGTGGATGGGCTCCAGATCGATCCCGCCCTGTTGCGCCGTCTGGACACTGGCCCGCTCAACGCGATCGTATCACTGGGCGGATGCTCCGCCTCCTTCGTCAGTCCACAAGGGCTGGTCGCAACCAATCATCACTGCGTGTTCGGATCTATCCAGTACAACAGCAAGGAGGGACAGGACTATCTCACAAACGGCTTTCTGGCGAAGAGCCTGGGTGAAGAATTGCCCGCGGCGCCTGGCAGCCGCATCTATGTGATCGAGGATATGCGGGATGTGACCGCCGACATGCTCAAGGGCGTTTCGGACAAGCTGAACGGCTTTGCCCGCTATGAGCGGCTCGACACGAACCGCAAGGCGCTCATCGCTGCATGTGAAGCACAGCCCAATCGCCGCTGCGACGTGGAGGGCTATTATGGCGGCGACTCCTACTATCTCGAGCAGAAGCTCGAAATTCAGGACGTGCGCCTCGCCTATGCGCCCGCGCTCGGCATCGGTAACTTCGGCGGCGAAACGGACAATTGGATGTGGCCGCGCCACACAGGCGACTTCGGCTTTTATCGCGCCTATGTCGCTCCTGATGGTTCCTCCCGGCCTTATGCGCGCGACAATGTGCCCTACCGGCCGAAGAGCTGGCTGCGCATCGCCCATGAAGGTGTTCAAGAAGGCGATTTCGTGATGGTCGCCGGCTTTCCGGGGACGACCAATCGGTTGCGCACCGCTGGCGAAGTCCAGTTCAACTTCGCGGACTACGAACCGCTGCTGCAGCGTTTGTTGTCGGACTATGCCGCCCAGATCAAGCGAGCCACGGCAGGCAATCGTGACGCGCAGATCCGCTACGCCGCCATCCTGCAAGGCGCGGAAAACTACGAGAAGAAACTAGCGGGCGATCTCGCCGGCGCCGATGCGATTGGGCTCGATGCTCGCAAGGCCAACGAGGAGAAAGCTTATCGCGACTGGGTCGCTGACGATCCCGCGCGGCAGGCGCGCTATGACACAGCAATCCGCGAACTGGACGCCATGGTGGCCGAGAATAGCCGGGCCTCACTCAAGGGGCTGCGGCAGGCGCTGCTGGACCGCGCGCAAATCCTCTCATCCGCGCGCACTCTCTATCGCTGGGCGAAGGAGCACGAGAAGCCCGATGAAGACCGTGAAAGCGGCTTTCAGGATCGTGACCTTAACGAGACCGTCGATCAACTGACGCAGATAGAACTCCGTTATCTGCCCGACATCGATCGCAAGCTCTTCGAGGCCGCGCTCGATGAATATCGTCGGCTGGACGCAAAGGATCGCGATACTGCGTTCGAGACCGCTCTGGACCAAATCGGCCTTGACCGACTCTATGCGGACACCAAACTCGCCGACACGGCCACGCGGCTCGGCTGGCTCGGTAAGCCGGCTACTGCCTTCGAGGCGTCGGATGATCCTTTCATCAAGCTGGCGGTCGCGCTCTATCCCGGCGACATAGCTGCGGAGGTCGCGAAGAAGGACCGCGCCGGCCGTACGCAGGCGCCCCGCGCGACCTATATGCAGGGTCTGCGTGTCTATCGGCAGGCAATCGGCCAGCCAGTGTATCCCGACGCGAATGGATCGCTGCGCATCACTTGGGGCAAGGTGGCAGGGCGAACGCGCGATGGGCAGATCTGGACGCCCTTCACCACGGCCGAGGGACTTCTGGCCAAGCACACTGGCAGGGGCGAGTTCGATGCGCCGGATGCCGTGGTTGCCGCGATTCGGGCCAAGGACTATGGCCCATATGTCGCGCCGGCGCTGGGCACGTTGCCGGTCGACTTCATGTCCACGGTTGACATCACCAACGGCAACAGTGGCTCGGCGACGCTGAACGGGCGTGGCGAGTTCGTGGGTCTCGTGTTCGACGGCACGCTCGAGGGCGTGATCTCGGACTGGGCCCCCGACGCGGACCGCAATCGCAGCATCCATGTCGACAGTCGCTTCATGATCTGGACCATGGACAAGATCGACGGCGCGGGCCGGTTGCTCAAGGAAATGGGAGTGCGGCCGGCGCCGCGCTCCTGAGCGGATAGAAAACGTTGGTAAATGACAGGGTTTTGCTGCAATGGATCCGGACTTAAGCGGATGGCGCTCTTTGAAGCGGCAGACTATGCCGTGGCTGAGCGTTGGTGCATGGATCCTTTGTCAACGGTTTGGCGATAGGCAGGCAGGATCGAAATCAGCTTGATGCGAGAGCCATGCCGTACAAACACAACGCAGATCGTCGTCATCACGTCGGAAAGATGACATTCAGGGTGACGAATTGGCGTGACTACGAAGCAGGTCTGCGCCGGCGTGGTAGCCTGACCTTATGGGTAACGCCGGAGGCACTGGCGGGATGGCGCGCTCCGCGACGCAAGACCCGCGGCGGCCAAGCCCGGTATTCCGATCTCGCCATTGAGACAGCGCTGACGCTGGGTTGCGTCTTCGCAATGCGGCTGCGCCAGACCGAGGGATTGCTCCACTCGCTGCTGGATCTCATGGGGCTGAAAGTCCCAGTTCCAGATCATACGACGCTGAGCCGTCGGGCACAGAAGTGGGAGCCATCAGCCCGACGAAACCCGCCGCTGCCGGACGGCCCGCTGCATGTGCTTGTCGATAGCACGGGATTGAAAGTCTACGGCGCCGGGCAATGGCTGGAGCAGAAACATGGCGCCAGATCACGTCGCAACTGGCGCAAGCTGCATCTGGCAGTGGATGCCAAAAGTGGCGCGATCATTGCCCAAAGGCTGACAGATCAGGACACGGATGATCCTTCCCAGGTGGCACCGCTGCTCGATCAGATCGACGGCGAGATCGACCAGTTCACAGCCGACGGAGCCTATGACGGCAAGCCAACCTATCGGTCTATCCTGCAGCACAGCGCAACCGCGAACATCGTCATTCCACCGCGTTCCACGGCGGTGGAAAGCGGTGATGCCGGACCGCCTGGTCAAAGGGACAAGCACATTGCCGCAATCGCAAGCGACGGTCGGCTGAAATGGCAGGCAGCCTCCGGCTACGGCAAGCGGGCGCTGAGCGAAACAGCCATCGGACGATACAAGGGGCTGATCGGACGGCGCCTGCGAGCACGCTCTCTTCCGGCTCAACAGACCGAGGTTGCCATCGGGTGCATCGTTCTCAACCGCATGCTGGCATGGGCACGCCCGGAGTCTATCCGGCGTCAAGTCACGCAGGCATAACCAACTACATTAATGATCGAAATGCGTTCGATTTCATATCCGCGCACCAACGCCGTGGTCAGCGCTATCATCTTGTGGAACACGGTCTACCTCTCGCAAGTCGTTGAAAGCCTGCGGGCAGAAGGGCACGATCTGCCGGATGAAATCATCCGCCACATCTCCCCGCAGATATGGGAGCACATCAACCTTACCGGCATCTATGATTGGAATGGGGAAGGCCGCCCCGAGGGCACATTCCGTCCGCTCCGTCATGCCACCAAAGAGAAAATCGTGGAGGCGGCGTGAGCAGAACGCCCAAAATTCAAGCCGGACCAAGGCCAGCCTTTTCGCAGGGGGTGCACACGAGCGAATATGGCCATGGCATTCAACGGGGAGAAGAAACCGGGGCAAATGAGCCCACCGATCCAGCGCAAACGGGTCTTGTCTCGGCGCTCTCTCCGCATGGCGCGTTGCGTTTGGAAGAAGCAGACGAGGGATTCGTTCTCGACGCTACTGTCGCGGCGCACATCAAGGATGCCTTTCATCACGGGGCGGGCTTCGGGCTTCTCACGTTGGGCCTTGTCACCGATACGCCTTTGTCACCTGACTTCGCGTTCTGGCAAAACTTTGCCTGCCGCTTCATCGCGGCGCGCTGCCATGCGGAAACTGGTGGAGTGGTTTGCCCTGGCACCGACGACCTCAACGGCCTTGTCGATGAAGCGCCACCGATGCGTGGTGGCGAATATCTTGATGCCACAGTGCTTGCTGACCTATGGGCATCGCTCAGGGCTGCCCTTGAAGCCGATCTGGCAGCCAGCGGGCTTGACCTCTCGGCCTATCTCGAGCGTCACGACAGTCGCTGGCGGCATGTTGGACGCGTGCATTTCAATCTCGCCGAAAACCGCAAGGATGCCGAGCGGCCGTTTGCGTTTCTCGCAACGTATGTGCCGGGCCTCGGTGCGCAAAACGCATTGCGCCACGCACCCCTTGGCGGCGCGCTGCGCGAATTTGCCGGAACTGGCGCCAAAGGCCAACTGCTGAAGCTGCTGGAACCGGTCAGTCGGGCAAGCGAACGCTGCGGGTGGCTCAAGGCCATCGTCGATTCGGGCGAGATCTTCCATCCCCTGCGCTGGACGCCTGGCGAGGCGATGCAGATGCTGTCGGATTTGACCGCGCTGGAGCAAGCGGGGATCATCGTGCGGATGCCGGCATCGTGGCCGAACCAGCGCCCTGCCCGCCCGATGGTCGAGGCAGTTGTCGGCGCCAGCGAGCCTTCAAGAGTGGGGACCGAGCAACTGATGGATTTCTCGATCGAGGTCGTGCTCGATGGCGAGGCGTTGAGCGCTGCGGAAATCGAACAGCTTCTGTCAGCAGCGGACGGACTGGCGCTGTTGCGCGGCAAATGGATCGAACTCGATCGCGACCGGTTGGCGGCCGCCCTGGATCGCTACGGGGAAATCGAACGGCTCGCCAACGAGGAAGGCATATCGTTCGGACAGGCGATGCGACTGCTTGCCGGCGCCGGGATTGGCGACGAACGCGACGATGCTGCCGCGTTCGCTGCGCAATGGGGGCAGGTGCGGGCAGGGCCGTGGTTCGCAGAGGCGCTTGCCGCTTGCCGAAACCCGGAAACGCTGGACAACGCCTTGCCGGGCGATGCGTTGCGGGCGAACCTGCGTCCATACCAGCAAGTGGGCGTGCAGTGGCTGTCGTTTCTCACGCGCCTCGGGCTCGGCGCCTGTCTTGCCGATGATATGGGCTTGGGGAAGACAGTGCAGGTGCTGGCGCTCGCGCTGGCGATGCGCGCAAACGCGCCTGGCTTGCCCCCGATCCTGATCGTGGCCCCGGCCTCGCTGCTGGCCAACTGGGCCGCAGAAGCCGATCGCTTTGCACCCTCGTTGCGGGTGTTCATCGCGCATCCCGCATTCGTGTCGCGCGATGAACTGTCGGCACCGGACACGTTTCTCAGCCAATCTGATCTGGTGGTTACCTCCTATGCCTCGTTGTTGCGACAGGGCTGGCTGGCGCAGACGCATTGGCATCTGGTGGTTATCGACGAGGCGCAGGCGATCAAGAACGTCGCAACCAAGCAGACGCGCGCCGTCAAGGCCCTGCGCGCGGAGGGACGAATTGCGCTCACCGGCACACCGGTTGAAAACACTCTGGGCGATCTGTGGTCGATTTTTGACTTTCTCAACCCTGGCTTGCTGGGGACCGCGCGTGCCTTTCGCGGCTTTGCCAAGCAACTCGCGGCGCAGCAGCCACCGAACTACGCCCCCCTACGCAGGCTCGTCGCGCCCTATATCTTGCGGCGGATGAAAACCGACCGCCGCGTCATCGCTGATCTCCCCGATAAGACCGAGGTGAAAGCCTGGTGCTCGCTCAGCCGGAAACAGGCGGCGCTCTATCAGAACACGGTCGACAATTTCGAGCGCCTGCTTGAGGAATCCGGCGACGATATGAGCAGGCGCGGTCTGGTTCTTTCGACGCTGATGCGGCTCAAGCAAATCTGCAACCATACTGCCCATGGAGGGGGCTCAGATTGGGCACATGGCGACAGCGGTAAATTCGAGCGGCTTGCTGACATCGCGACGACCGTTGCGAGCCGTCAGGAAAAGATGCTGGTGTTCACCCAGTTTACCGAGATTATCGAGCCGTTGTCCATGCTGTTGACCGGGGTGTTTGGCCGACCGGGCCTGGCGCTCAGTGGTGCGACGGCGGTGGCCAAGCGCAAGGATCTGGTGGCCCGGTTTCAGGAGGACGAGCATATTCCGTTTTTCGTCCTGTCGCTCAAGGCTGGCGGATCGGGTTTGACGCTGACAGCGGCCTCGCATGTTGTACACTTTGATCGTTGGTGGAATCCTGCGGTCGAGAATCAGGCAACTGATCGCGCTTTTCGGATTGGGCAGAAGCGCAACGTACTGGTGCATAAGTTCGTCTGCCGTGGCACCATAGAAGAGCGGATCGATGAGATGATCGAAGCGAAGCAGCATATGGCCACGCAGTTGCTGGGCGGTGGTGGTGAGGTCAACCTCACCAAAATGGGGAACCGTGAACTGCTTAATCTTGTTCGGCTTGATCTCTCCAGCGCGATGATGGAGCCAGTATGAGCTATTGGGGTTACAAGCCTTACGTTTCGGTCGCACAACGGCGTGCCGATGCGGCAAAGCAGGTCAAGCTCCTGTTGAAAAAAGGGCAGACGGTTTCGCCCGTTGTCATCGAGGGTCGGCGCATTGCGGCAAGTTTCTGGGGCAAAGCTTGGTGCGACAACCTTGAGCGCTATTCCGATTTTTCCAATCGTTTGCCCCGCGGGCGCACCTATGTCAGGAACGGTTCGGTCGTGGATCTTTCCATCGCCGAGGGCAGCGTTGAGGCTCTGGTCAGCGGTTCGCAGATTTACAAGGTGCGCATTGACATTGCCCCGGCCACCCCGCCGCGCTGGAGTGCGATTTGCGCCGATTGCACCGGCTCGATTGGCTCGATCGTCGAACTGTTGCAAGGCAAATTGGCGAAAAAGGTGATGGAACGCGTTTGCCGGGAGGGCGATGGCCTGTTCCCTGGCCCCCAGGAAATCAAATTGGCTTGCACTTGCCCAGATTGGGCCGAGATGTGCAAGCATGTCGCGGCCGTGGCTTATGGCATCGGGGCAAGGTTCGATGCCAATCCGGATGCACTTTTCACACTGCGAGGCGTCGATCGCAATGAACTCATCGCCATCGGCGTCGATCCGTCAATGACCGAGGCAACAACAAACGAGCGTGTCCTCGCCGACGACGATATGGCCGCCCTGTTCGGTATTGAACTGGATGTACCAGGCCCTTCGACAGCCATCGCACAGGGTCGGAGCGCGATGCCAAAGGCCAACACTGAGCAGCGGCGAGCCAGGAAATCTGACACGACGCAAAAGGTTCGAGACACAGGGGCCGAAATCAAGTCGCCACGACTCGCAGCCAAGCCGGACAAGCATAAGCGTGACCCTCTGCCGACCACGCCGCATGAGGGGGTCGGATCGAAGCAGCCTCTTGGCATTCCCCAGATCGTCAAACCACCTGTGATAGATCGGGGTGAGGCAGAGCAAGCCACCGGCGATACCCATAAGTTGACACCTCGCGCCAAACTGCGCGAAGCGGCAGCACACACCGGCGGGCGACCAGTTCGGCTCTCAGTGCGCAAAAAACTCGCAGAGGCATCTCGAGACGAAAGGCGCGGGAGGCCTCGGTAATGCCTGCGACAAGCCTTGTTCGCTATACGTTCTCAAATGTCGTACAGCCACGCACAGTTCTTGTCGTCACCCCGTACCTGGCCTCACATGGGCTTCTTGGGGTCAAGGGTTAAATTTAGCAACGCATGAGCAGAACTCCAGGACTGTTTCGGCATCCAAGGTTTGAGCCCGATTGCATGACCGGCCGTCTCCGGCGCAGACCTGCTTCGTAGTCACGCCAATTCGTCACCCTGAATGTCATCTTTCCGACGTGATGACGACGATCTGCGTTGTGTTTGTACGGCATGGCTCTCGCATCAAGCTGATTTCGATCCTGCCTGCCTATCGCCAAACCGTTGACAAAGGATCCATGCACCAACGCTCGTGAGCAATGATCTCGGTCGGAAAGCGATGGTTCTTGTAGCGGGCGGCAGCCTCAGACATGCCCGGTGCCTATCGTCAATCCGTCAACGCTGAAACAACGTGACAGCGCCCGTTCCACATATGCGGGTTGATCGGAAAGGTCGGGCGGAGGACCAGGAAAGCCATCCATGAAGAGCGGGGTACATCCGGTCCCGTCCAGCGCCTCAGGTTGAAAGGACGGCTTCCGTGCCGTGCCGAAGCGATCTCGGCGCGGCCGCCAGTTCAATCGTTATGGCTGCGAGAAGCCTCTCCGCGTCGCGTCTCATCGTCGACGATCGCCTGGACCACTGCGATATCCATATGCGAACGAGGCGAGATCCTCGCTATTTCGGCCGCCACCTTGGCCCAATGGACGAATTCGCCGGCTTGCCCTGAAGCCCGTGCCCGAGCGGCCAAACGCTGTGCCTCGTAATAAGCGCCGGGCTCGTCACGATGCACCAGACGGCGCGCGTCTGACTGCCATCTCAGGCGGATTTTCCTTCGGTCCTTCGGGTGGATGACGAAGAAGCCCATCATGCCCATGGCCATCTGGACCATCTCGTCAGAATGCGGGTGGTACATGAACGTCCCGCTCTTAACCAGGTCGAACTCGTAGACGGAGGTCTTCCCAGGCGGGATTTGGGGCTGCGTCAGCCCACCCACGCCGTCCATACCCGACGGCAGGATCATGCCGTGCCAGTGGATAGTGGTGTGCTCCGGCAGCTTGTTGGTGACGAAGATCCGGACGCGGTCGCCTTCCAGGGCCTCGATTGTCGGACCGGGGGACTGCCCGTTGTAGCCCCATAAGTAGCCGGTCATGCCCGGCGCCATCTCGCGCTCGACGGGTTCGGCGACGAGGTGGAATTCCTTCACGCCGTTGTTTATGCGATGTGGCAGGGTCCAGCCGTTGAGCGTCACCACCGGCTGGTAGTCGGGGCCGCCTTTTGGAAAGAGCGGCGGCTGCATGTCGGGGGATTCCATGATCGGCGCGTCAGGCAACCCCTGCGCCGATGTCTTGGTCCACGCGGCCGACCCGACCAAAAGGGCGCTAGCGCCAAGCATCTGTCGTCTTGAGAGCATCGTCGTCATTCCTTCTGATTAATCGAGCGCGACGAAGGCATTGTCCTTGAGGTCGAACCGGCGCGTGACGTTGTCGAAGACCATCTTGGGCGGCATCACACCCGCTCCTGCCAGACGGTCAGCCGGCGCTCGATCACCTGCAGGATGCGGTCCATGGCAAGGCCGAGGATGCCGATAGTGATCAGGCTGACGAAGATGGCCGGCAGGTCGTAGTAGAGCTGTGCCTGCTGCATGCGGAAACCGAGGCCGGTCTGCGCGGCGATCAGCTCGGCCGCGACCAGCGTCGCCCAGGCCGATCCGAGCCCGATGCGCATGCCGACCAGGATGAACGGCGTCGAGGCGGGAATGATGACGAGCAGGAAGATCGTCATGTCCCGGGCGCTGATCGCCAGCGGAATGATGGCTAGCGGCGGGATCATGCGGAAGACTGCAGGTAGGGCTCGATGAGCGGACGCGCGACCTTGTACCAGCCCATGACGAAGCCGACCGGGATCGCCAGGATCACGCCGAGCAGGAAGCCAGTCAGTACCCGCGCCAGGCTGGATAGGATGTCGGTGGCGAGCTGCCCGCTGGCGATGACATCAGCAAACCTTGCCGCGACCTGTGGCGGCGGCGGCAGGCCCACTGCGCCTCCCGCCGTCAGCGCACACCAGATGGCGATGCCGGCGACGAGCCCGCAAAGATTGAGCGCAAGGCCGGCATAGTCGGTGCCGTGGCCCTCCTGCGGCCCGCCACTGGCGCGCGTCGCTTTCGCCGCCTCGCTCATCGCGACATCCCCGAATAGAAGAACTGGTCGAGCGCCGCTGCGGAAGCACCGATGGCGCCGGCGCCGGGGCCAAGGCTAGACCGCTCGATCCGAAGCACATCGCGCATCGGCGGCAGGACGCCGGCCCGGATGTGGTCGATGAAGCTTTCCGGGGCCTCGGCCAGGTGGCCGCCAAAGACGATCAGGTCCGGATTGAGCAGGTTGGTTGCGGTGGCAATTGCCGTCGTTAGGTGCCGGAGGGCTGCATCCCACACCTGCGGGTGCTTTTCCACCGCGGCAAGCCGGGACGGTCAGGCCGCCTTTACGTCGGTCAGCGCCTTCTCCAAGGCGTCCTTGATCGGTTTGGTGACGTCGGCCACCCCCTTGGTGCTGAGTGCCTGGAATTCCTTGGCCTGCTCCACACACATTTCGACCCGCTTGCGCAAGAAGTTCGACTGCAGCGCGATAACTTGCGACGGCAACTTCGCGCCAACCAACGCCTGTAGATGAGAGAGGTCTGCCTCGGCGTTGGCCCGCAATGCACCCATCGTCTTCAACGACAGCTCGTTACTGACCGCTTTTGTGTTTTCGAAGATGGACTTGAGCATTTTCTGGGCGTCTTCAGCACCCGACGCGAATTTGACGAGAGCTCCTGTCGACAGCTCGCCCACCTTTTCGGCGACTACACGCAGCTGATCGGCGGCTTTGGCAGGGTCTAATGCCGGGAAGTGGACTGTTTCGATGTCTTGATCTTCGGTCTTGGCCATTTCGTTATCCTTCTGGTCGACGATCTCTCTGATGTGCGTATGCTCATTTTGCATTGCACGCCCCGCCTGACGAAGCAGGTCGCATCGCATTCCAGGCGGAACGTCGCCGTCATGGGAACGGTGCGGTCACTGCGGTCCCCGTGTCAGCGGGCCGTGCTGACACGCGGGGTATTCGGTCGCTTGAACGATCAGGCGACCTTGAGATCCCTGAGCGTATTCTCGAAGGCGTCCTTTACTGGTTTGGAAACGTCGGTGACCGCCTTGGTGGTGAGCGCCTGGATGTCCTTGGCTTGCGCGACACTCATTTCGACGCGCTTGCGTAGGAAGGTCGTCTGCAGCTCGATTACCTCGGACAGCGACTTCGCGCCGACCAGAGTTTCAAGATGTGAAAAGTCGGCTTCGGCATTGGCGCGCAGCGCGGCAAGCATCTTCAGTGACAGTTCATTGCCGGCCGATTTGGCAGTTTCGAAGGTCGACTGAAGCGCCTTCTGGGTATCTTCAGCGCTCGACTGGAATTTGGCAAGCACTTCCTTTGACTGCTCGACCCCCTTTTCGGCGACAACGCGGAACTGATCGGTGGCCTTGCCAGGGTCGAAGGCCCGGAATTCGACGGTTTCGCTCGGCTTGTCTGCGGTCTTGGACATTTTCTGATCCCTCTGGTTGGCGATGGTTTGTTGCCTGCGATGCATGCGGGTCGATTAAGCTGCCTTCTGTGGATTTCCAGTGCTCGTCATCGGCCGGACATGGAGTTGTTCGGACCTGTTCGACCCATCTCTGCAATAGAGCGGAATTCGGTCGCCGGCTTGCCGGTTTGACCGAATGGCTATCCGGTCGTCGCGGTCATTATTGTTTTAGGCTTGGTCATGCCCTTGCATTCCCTCAATGGTGACGGCTCCGATGCGACCCCACGGCCATGATTTTAACAAGCGCCAATGTTCAATCTACTGGGGAATCTACTGGGGGTCTGGCAATGCTCGCATCCTAGTCCCTATGATTGCTGGCCTGAGGGCGGCCCGTCATCCGATATGCAACGGTACGAGGGTTAAGCCGGCTGGCCGGCGCAGAGCCTCATGCATGGGAGACGGGCCATATGGACCATATCAGATTTGTCGGTTTGATATTCACAAGGAACGGATCTCGGTGGCGGAGAGCAGACGCTCCGGCGCGGTGGACTATCTCGGCGAGATTGCCAATGATGCTGATACCATCAGCAAGCTGTGCGACCGTCTCGGACGGTCCGGCAAGCCGCTGGCGTTTGCTATGAGGCCGGCCCGTGCGGCTATGGCGTTCATCGCCAACTCACGCGCCTCGGCCATCGGTGCGACGTGGTGGCGCCGTCGTTGATTCCGCCGGGCGCTGTCACGTTGTTTCAGCGTTAACGGATTGACGATAGGCACCGGGCATGTCTGAAGCGAGCTGCCGCCCGCTACAACAACCATCGCTTTCCGACCGAGATCATTGCGCACGCCGTTTGGCTCTATTACCGATTTCCCTTGAGCCTGGGCCATGTCGAGGAGATGCTGCTGGAGCGTGGGATCGTGGTTTCGTATGAGACGATCCGCCGCTGGGGCCGCAGATATGGACCCGACTATGCCCGTCGCATCCGCCGGAAGCCGCCGTCGAAGGATGACATTTGGCCTCTTGATGAGGTCGCGGTAAGCATCAATGGCAGGCGACGCTGGTTGTGGCGCGCTGTCGACCAGGACGGCTACGTGCTCGATGAGATCGTCCAGACCCGCCGCAACACCAAGGCTGCCCGGCGCTTGCTGACCCGGTTGTTGAAGAAGCAGGGGAGCACTCCGAAGCGGATGGTCACGGACAGGCTGCGCTCCTACGGCGCGGCGAAACGCCAAGTCATGGCGAATGTCGAGCATCGTTCGCACAAAGGCCTTAACAACCGGGCGGAGAATTCTCATGTGCCGTTTCGCAAACGGGAGCGGATGCGGCAGGGCTTCCGGTCGATTGGCTCATTGCAGCACTTTGTGTCGGTCTTCTCCGCCCTCCGCAATCTCTTCGTTCCAGCCCGCACAAACTGCTCTGCCTCCCAAATCCGCAATCATCGCCTTCAAGCCATCGCCGAATGGAAAGCCGCTGCCGGCATCACTGCCTGAACGGCATCTCACCGCGTTACACTCGCCGCCCTTTAGACAACGTGACAGCCCCTGCCAGTGTCCAGACGGCGCAGCTGGGCGGGATCGAGCTGGAGCCCATCCGCGCGCATGGCCGCGCCCACTTCCGTAATCTGGCCCGGCATCCACATACCTTCGTGCGCCGACGTAGCGCTGACCTTCCAGAGCAAGGCGATGGCAGTTGCTTGGGCCAAACATTTCAAATTCGAGTTCATGCTGATCTCGCTTTCATCCTGCTTCCTGTTCTACGCAGACTGGCTCGATGACTACCGGGATGGCCGGCGTGCGCCAGCGCCCGCGCGGCTGCCCACCCCGTGAAGACTGAGGGACCGTTAACGCAAAGAATCCGGATGACGCTCACCTCTCATCTCATTGTATCGGTTGCGTGCAACGTTTGCGGATCATCTGCTGCACTAATCATGCCAAAGGAATAAAACCTTCAATTCCAACGTGGCGAGCTGCCCCATCTCCGACATCATCGTAAACCCGACACTGTCGTCCGCAGTAGCCATGAAGCGCTGCTACCAACGGTTGTGGCGGAGCCATCGTCGTCCTGGCGGCGACACACCCGCTGCCCGGAAGGGCAGGTCGCGCTGCTCGCTGAACCAAAACTCGACTGTGTCACCGACAGTGTCGATGGCGCGATAGAGATACATCCACTGGCCGCGGACCTTGATGTAGGTCTCGTCGACATGCCATTTGCCGGTCACGCTACGCTTGCGCCGGTTGAAACGCTCGAGCAACAAGGGCGAGAAACGAACCGTCCAGCGGTGGATGGTCGTGTGATCGACCGTAATGCCCGCGCTCGGCCATCACCTCCTCAAGATCATGCAGGCTCAGATTGTACGCCAGGTACCAGCGCACGCACAGCAGGATCACGGATTGGTCGAACTGGCCGCCTTTGAACATTGCAACCTCCGAAATGATCGAAGGCTCCTTGCCACTCGCGAGTAACAAAAACGTTGCAACACATCCACTGCGAGCGGCGCAGAGCACGACGCACGATCACGGCTCCATCTTCATATCCCATGAACCTGAAAAACGGATTTGGCCAAATCAAGCCCGACTGTGGTAATATTCTTCATGGAGCGGTCCTTCTGCTTTGTGGCGTTTCACGACCACGTTGGGCACTTTTGATGCCGTTCGGGAAGGGCCTTCCACATGGGGTAATCGCGGGAGCGAGTTGCCCTAGAAATCAATCGTAGTCTTGGAGGGTGGCTGTTCCCCGATAGGATGGAAATACGGGCTCACGGCTGACGCCGGGCCCAAACATCGAATGGAGAACAGCCATGGAAGAATATATCGGTCTCGATGTGTCGATGAAAGAGACGGCAGTTTCGATCCGCCGTGAAGGCGAACGGATCTGGCGCGGGAAGTGCGCATCTGATCCCAACATCATTGCCGAGCTTGTCCGTAAGCGGGCGCCAGCTGTAAAACGAGTGGTGTTCGAAACGGGGCCTCTCTCCGTATGGTTCTATCATGCGCTACGCGCCAAGGGATTACCGGCAATCTGCATCGATGCCCGTCACGCCAAAGCTGCGCTCGATATGGCGGCGAATAAGACGGATGCGAATGATGCCGATGGTTTGGCGCAGCTTGCAGAAGTCGGGTTCTTTCGCGAGGTGCGCGTGAAAGGTTTCGACAGCATGTTGACCCGGACGCTCGTGTCGGCTCGCACCCGGCTGGTCCGAATCACCACCGAGCTTTCAAACCAGATCCGGGGGCTCATGAAGACATTCGGGTTGCTCGTTCCTGCAGGTAAGGGAACCACATTCGAGAAGAACGTTCGGGGCCTTCTTATCGATCACAAGGAACTTGCTCTTATCGTGCTGCCGATGTTGGAAGCCTGGCGCGGGATACGGATTCGTGCCGCCGAGCTTGGGCGCCAGCTCGTCGCAGATGCACGTCAGAGCCAGGCATGCCGCATACTCATGTCGATCCCTGGCATCGGCGCCATCACCGCAACCTCCTTCGCCACTGCCATTGAAGATCCGGGCAACTTCAAGAAGTCCCGATCTGTTGGCGCCTGGATCGGCCTGACGACGCGCCGCTACCAATCCGGAGAAGTCGATTATGACGGCCATATATCCCGACGCGGTGACCGCCATTTGCGAGGGCTTCTCTACGAAGCAGCGTCGGTCATTCTGACGCGTAGCACGACCGAGAGCACCCTGCGGACATGGGGCCTCAAGCTCCGCGAGAGGATCGGCTTCAAACGCGCGGCCGTTGCCGTAGCGCGCAAACTGGCGGTCACGATGCATGCGATGCTCAAGACTGGCGAGCTCTTTGATCGGAACGCAGGAGCAACAACATGAAATTTGCGGATAGCGTTCAGGATCTGAGCGCCTGAGACGTCCCTGCCGGGACGTGGGGCCGAGCCATTCCGCTGATGGGGTTGCACCGCTGACTCAGCAAAGTGCGTCGTCCACATTGAAGGCTCCTCCCGCGAAGCTCCATCATGCGGCGACCGATGTCGACCGCGAAGACAACCGTGTACCCGGCAAACGCATCTCCAAGAACGAAGATACTTGACGTCCCCACGGCGATTAGACAACCTCATCAGCTTCGGGCCGATTAGGCCAGTAGATTTATGCGCATCATGGCACGATCTACCTTCACTTAGGCGTTACGATTCCTCTCATCATTTGCAGCGCGAGAAGGGCCGCAGCGTATTACAAAACTGTCGTCACGCCCGAACCGCTTCATTCGCTGGGTATATTGTTCGGCCAGATCTTAATGCCCGTCCTGGATAAAAGGTTTCAATGGGCCCCGCCTCACGAGCAGCGTCCGATCGATGCCGAGTAGGCGGCGAACACTTTTCAGCGCCGCGTCATCGACGTGGATGTAGGCCACAATGCACATTTCGCCTTCTATTTCCTGGGCGAGGCCGAGCGGCGTGACCTGCCATTTGAGAACTTGGTGATGCGACATGAAACAGGTTTCCTGGATGCCTCCGATGGCAGAGAGCCCTTCTTCGACAGCGAATTCCATCACCGCGCAGCACAATTCGGTGAGAGTGCCGCGACGGGACACACTGCGCTTGGATGGCACAACGTAGGTGCGGGTCCATTCCGCCCAATCGGATCGGCACGGAACCCCGGTGCGCTCGCACATCTGTGGAAACATCTTGGAGACCAGATGAGGCTGACTGGTCGGTATCAGCCTGGCCGATGTAACCACGTCGCCGTCCTCAATTCCCAGGATGTACGTTGCAGCATTCGTGTCGAACTCATCGGTTTCCCGGCCATCAGGGCTTTCTGGCCGCCATCTTTTTTGGTTGACGAAAATATCATGTCGCCAGCGCAGAAACTGGTCGAATTCGTGCGCATACAGGTGTTTGTTCTCGCTCGTAACAACGTGCGCTTGAATCATCGCCGTTCTCTCCGCTTTCTAGCAAGAAAGTTACGATTCGTGCGCCAGTCGTCACCCGCGACAAGTACGGGTTGACAAATTCAAGGGTGTATTATCCCCCGTCTTATGGCCTCAACAATTGCTTGAATGGTTTTGGCAACGCCGAATTTTTTGCGAGTCGATTGGAGGTGCCACTCCACCGTTCTCTCCGCCAAGCCGAGTATCTCAGATATTTCCCAGGCGGATTTGCCAAGGGCCGCCCAATACAGCATCTCTTTTTCCCGCTGTGTAATTGTTGGGCCGTGAGGCGGCTCATCATCCTTTTCTGCCAAAGACTGCCCCGCGTACATTGCCATGGCAACAAGCCGTTTCTTTTGACGGTCTGAAATGTCGCATCGGTTGCCCGGCGATGCAAAAGACATGACGGATCGCCCGTGATGGAGGCTGAGCATCGGAACGGCAAATCCGCTGCGCATGCCGAATTCTCGCGCTTCACCCTGCACCGCACTCGATTGTTTAGTTGCGGAAAACCTTTCTGGAATGTCAGCCCAAAAGAAAGGTTTCAGTGTGCGAGCGGCAAAGATGCTGACCCCGTCGACAGCCGCGTGATTGGCACTGACATACCGTTCGAACCAAGCCACAGGCCAACCGTTCAGCTCCACCATCGAAGCCAATTTTCGACTATCGACGGGAACCCCACTAAAAATCAGATGATCGAAGCCCAGCACTTTCACCGTCGAAAGAAGGTCGTCCAGAAGGCTTTTTGATCGCCGATGAGATTCGCAGCGTTCAATGAAATCGAAGGCGTCGGTGTCTTCCATCGATGACCTATGCCCTAGCCCGAAAAATTCACGGCGGGTTGGCGGATGTGGAGCAAACCGTTGAAATGACGTAGGATTTGGTTGCTAAAGCCGATCCGAATCATTTCCCGGAGACCACACCCGCCATGAATGATCTTACCCTGCCGCTGAGCGGTTTGTCATCAGTGGGCGGCAAGTCCGTCGTCGCCCGTTTCGACGGCGGCATGTTGTCCTCCAACTGTGGCGTTCTGGCGCTGGCCGAGGTGGAAAAACGACTGCGGGTGGCCGACCGTCTGGCGCGTTGCATCGATGATCCGCGCTGCCCGGACCAGGTCGTCCACAGCCTGGCGGACATGATCGGCTTTCGCAGGAAGATGATCGCCGCCGGCTATGAGGATGGCAATGACGCCAACCGGCTGCGCTCCGATCCGGTCTTCAAGATGGCCCAGGATGCGCTGCCGTCGGGTCGGGATCTGGCCTCCCAGTCGACGATGTGCAGGCTGGAGAACCTGCCCGGCGTGCGGGAGCTGGTCGCCATGGGGCGAGCGATGATCGACCTTTACTGCGCCTCCTTCCGGCAGGTGCCGAAGCGGATTGTGCTCGACATCGACGACACGTTGGATCCATTGTCATAATACCCCCTGGTTCACGGTATCTGTTCGAAGAGGCTGGGATTTTGGTCTATCGTCTTGATCCATAGGCCTTTTCTCTGTCCACGCACGACATGGACGGCTTCGAGTTCGCCGCGTTTTACTCGCTGCAACACGACCTGGCGCGACAGGCCGAGGTTCTCCATGGCGTCGCGGATGGGCTCAAAGCCTTCGCCAGGCGTGGCCAGGAAGCGGGCCTTGAGTTCGGCGGTCAGGCGAATGCGCCATGGCGCACCGGGTGTCACCTGTTCGCCCGGGATGAGGCCGTCGTTGACATGGCGGTGAAGCGTCGATGGCGCCACGCCGAGCGCGGCAGCGGCCTGACGGACGGTGACGATGTCGCCGTCGGCGGCTGGTGGCTTGGCCTTGCAGGCGGGAATCTTCCAGTGCTTACGCAGATAGCCGACGCGGTTGGCGTCAAACCGGTGGCCGTACGCCGTTCGGCGGCCCTGGCGGTTGAGGACGCCGGCAATGACCGCGTCGGGATAATGCGGTGCCAGCCGCCGCAGCAGCGCCAGCGTGTCCTCGTCGGTACGAACCGTCGCCGGCCGCGAGCGCGGCAAGGCGACGGTGAGGCGACTCGTAGCGTCGCCCTTCCAGCGCAGGACGAGAAGCGCCGCTGCCTCGTCGCGATCGACATGGAGGGTGACCTCATCGAGGAGCGTGCGCAGCAATTCCTTGCGGTCACGCGGCGTGGTGGTGGGCGCGTACCAAACGCTCGCCAGATCGGCCCCGAGGGCAAGCAGCTTTTCCCGCTCCGTGGCCGACAGGACGCGCGGACGCTGCTCCTCGCGCCGCGCCAGTTCCGCCTTTGCCGCCTCCAGGGCGCGCAACGCCTCCTCCCACTCCTGCTCGAGCCTGCGGGCGACCAGGCGATTGTCGGGATCGACGGCGCAATAGCGGCGCTCGGCGCGGTTGACGGCGAAGGCGGCGCGCTCCACGTCGAGCCGCCATTGCTTGAGTGCTGCGTCGCGATCGTTCTCCAGCCGCTCGGCCGCTTCGAGCGTGGCGGTCAGGCGCACCGGCTCCAGCGCCTCCAGGAAGGCCGCCACCACGGCTTCATCGATCTGCCCGCCGCCAACATTGAGGCAATGGACGCCTCTGCCCTCGACGACCACCTTGCCGGGACAATGGTAGCCCGGCGTCACGGTGCGGCCGCGATAATGGGTGTGCAGCCGTCGCCCGCAGTGGCCGCAGCGGGCAATGCCCTGCAGCAGGGCGCCACCCTCTCTGGCGGCGCCACCGGCCTGTTCCTGCGCCTTGGCGTGCGTCCGGGGTTGGGTGTTGGCCGCCATGCGCTCTCGATTGGCCTCGAAGGTGGGCCAATCGATATAGCCCTGGTGGTGGTCCTTGATCAGCACTTGCCAGTCTTCCATCGGCAGCTTGCGTATCCGCTTGCACCGCGCGCCGGTTTCGTCGAGCACCGTCTCTCGGCGATACTTGCCATAGACATAGGCGCCGGCATAGACTGGATTGGCAAGCACGCTGTGAACCGCGTGGTAGCTGGCCTCGCCCCAGCGCAGCTCGGTGCGTGCATTAAGCCACAGCGGGAACTTCATCGCTTGCTCGCGGAACCACAGCCACACGCGGCGCGCCGAGCCGAGCTCGGCAAAGCGGGCAAAGACGGTGCGGATGGCATGGGCGACGGCCTCGTCGGGATGGATCAGGATCTCGCCGTCCGCCTCGCCCCAGACGAAGCCGATCGGTAGGCCGCGGCGCAATTCACCGCGCGCTGCCTTGTTGCGGATGCCGCCATTGAGGCGGGCGCGCAGGACGTGCAATTCGGCCTCGCTCATGGCGCCTTTCAACCCGAGCAAAAGCCTATCGTTGAACAGAGCCGGGTGGTAGATCCCGTCGGCATCGCCAATCAGCGTATCGGTCAGCCCGGCCAACTCGATCAGCCGGTGCCAGTCGGCATTGTTGCGCGCCAGCCGCGAAACCTCCAGGCCAAGCACGATGCCGACCCGGGCCAGCGCCACCTCGCTGGTCAGCCGCGCAAAGCCGGCGCGCATGACGCTGCCGGAGCCGGACAGGCCAAGGTCCTCGTCGATGACCAGGACACGCTCGTCCGGCCAACCCAGCTCGCGCGCCCGACCGGAGAGCGCGTATTGCCGCTCGGTCGATTCACGGTTGTTCTCCACCTGTGAGGCGCTCGACTGGCGCAGGTAGACGACAGCCAGCCGGGCCTGGTGACCGGCGGCGATTTTGCTGTGTTCAGTCATGACCGGCCTCCCTCACTGTCAGCATGCGCGCGATCACGAGGGCGAGCCGGCGCAACGCCTCCGCCCGCGCCTCGGCGTCCAGCGTCTCCCAGGTGGGTGGGTCGGGAGGCCGCTTGCGGTCTTCCTCGGCGAATCTCAGCTTCAGTTGCATGTCGCTCCTCCTTGTCATCGGGCGGCGACTCGCCGCGCCGTTCAAGAAGAGCGTCGGTCAGAAAGCGCAGATGCAGAAGGTCTGAAAGCCGCCCAATGCTGGAGTGATTAGCCGGCGAGGCTGTGGAATCACCCCCCAGGCCCCCGAGATCCGTCCACGCGACGGGAATGTAGGTCCGGCTGCCGTCCGGCAATTCTAAAAGCAGCGTTGGCTCGCCGCGGCGTTTGAGGCGGCTGATTACGGCCAGAGGCCGCCCTTCAAAGGCGTGGCCCTCCCGCATGATCGTTGCCGAGGCGGGAAGGTCCTGGTGATGGGCAGTCTGGAGATGTTTCCTTTGACGCCGTACATGGCGGCCAGCAATTGCGCCTGTTCAACGCGCATTACGACGAATACGGCTTCCAGCCGATCGTAGTGTTCGACGGTGCGGGCCGGTTCGTCAGCGCGATCCTGCGACCGGCCAGTCGGCCGAGCGGGGCTGAGATCTGCCCCCATCTGCGCCGCCTGGTGCGGGCGATCCGGAGCAATTGGCCGAACACACGGATCCTGATCCGGGCCGACAGCCACTATTGTAGTCCGCAGGTCATCGACTGGTGCCGCGCCAACGATGTCGACTTCATCCTCGGCGTGGCGCCCACCACGACGCTGCGCAAGCATGTCGCGGACCTGGAAGCCCGCACGATGGCGCGCTTTGAAGCGTCGAAGACGAACAAGGTCCGCAGGTTCAAGGAGTTTGTTGACGGGGCCGCCAGCTGGAGCCGCGTCGAGCGCATCATCGCCCGCGTCGAGGTCGGCGCCCAAGGTGCTGACACCCGCTTCATCGTCACCAATCTTGCAGGCGGGAAAGCCAAGGCGCTCTACGAGGATCTCTACTGCCGCCGCGGAGCGGCCGAGAACCACATCAAGTCCTGGAAGACGCATCTCGCCGCCGACCGAACGTCCTGCACAAGAGCGACGGCCAACCAGTTCCGGCTGTTCCTGCATGCCGGCGCCTATTGGCTGATGTGGGGCCTGCGCGCTGCGATGCCCAAACGCTCGAGCTTTGCCGTCGCCCAGTTCGACACGCTGCGATTGCGCCTCATCAAGATCGCCGCGCGGGTGGTCGAGATGAAAACCCAGATCCGCCTGCACCTGCCGACATCATGCCCCGACCAGCGCATCCTGCGCATCGTCCTCGATCGCATCCCCCAACTCGCGACATAACGATGGGGCGCAGGCGCCCGAAACGAACCCGTCGACCGCAACCTGCAAACCCCCGCCTGCCATCACGACGGAGCAATCCCGGCGCCTGACGGGGCGCGTGGAAAAGCACTGCAACGGCGGCCAGATCGCCGCTCCAGGCCGCCAAAACCTCATCGCCGTGCATCAAGGCGGCTAACCGCCTTGATGATCTTCTCCGCCGTCCGAAATCTCTTCGTCCCATCCCAGACCAACCGCTCCGCAGCGCGAATTCGAGCCCATCGACGCCAGGCAATGGCCGCGTGGGAAGCCGTGAGTGCACGGCCTGCCTGAAAAGCGCGGTGTCGGCCTCACGCGGCCACATTTCAAACAACGGGACAACGCCCGGCATTCCTCTCGCGCCTGAGACCGGAGCACCCTGACATCCGGGCGATCCTGTTCGAATGCACGCTATATCTCGCAAAAGGCAGCCGGCGACCTGGCTAATCCCCCGGATTATCCCCGATTTAAATCAAATCCGTCTGTGGATATTGACGATTGCGCGACCCTCACCTCGTAGACGGCTAATGCGGGCGGCTACTGAGAGGGTCATATGACAAGCGATTTTTCCGCCGCCCGAGTGCATTTAGATCGAGCGTATCACTACCTTCGTGGCGATGACCCGATGAGCCAGAGGGGACGCGAAGCCTTGGACCTGTTAATTGAGGCGGTTGCCGTCGAAGAGTTCAAGCAGCCACGCCAAAACGCGGAGGTGCTAATGTTTCCAATCGGGCGCCGCTTCTGAGGCGATCTCCATGGCCGCCACTTTGAGTCATGGTGAGCAAATCCTCCCATAACGCAAAGATGCTCGCCCCGGCTTGAGCCGAGACGGGCAATAGAACTGGTCCCAATCGCGCGTCCACGAAACAGCGCCGGCAGGTGAAATTCAGCAGAATGTCCATCCTGGCGCACGTCATGTTCCCCAAACTGAGAAATTGACCGATGCCGTGGGAAAACTCGACTGCGCGCCTGTCACCCTACTCCGGTTTCTTATAGGTGGTCGGGTAGCCCCTCCCGATCACCGTGTACCCCTCCTCACCCTCCGAAAGAATCCTGAGAATGTTGGAGGGGGGCAGCTTGTGTTCGACGCCGAGATCGAGGCCTTCGCGAAGGAATTCGGATCCCAGGCTGCACGCATATTCCCTGACGGCAATCCTGGCGGCGCTAAAGCCTGCCAAGCCACCGTTGGCTTCCGCAAGCGGTACCGTGATCTCGAAGACTCTGCCGCGGCCGATTTCCTTCAGAACGCTGATCACGTCCTCATCTTCCGTTCCAACAAGCAGCCAGTAAGCGGATTCGCCGCCCCAGTGCTGGACGAGCAGCTTCACGGCGGATTCGTCCGGATGGAGCGGCACAGTTGTTGACCAGAAGCCTTTGCGGACGCCGAAATCCGTGCGCAGGCGGGGTCGCTTGATGATCCTAGTGCCCTGTTCCGGTGTCAACCCTCCGGCAGCGACCTGACGATCGACGCGGTTGTTATCAGGCATGAATAGGCGCGACGCGCCAATCCGTATTTTCTTGCACGGATGGATCGACTACCGTCCACCTACCGGGATTGGGGTGTCGGGAGCACGCATGGCGGGCAGGCCGAAGTACCTGATGAACTGAGAGTTCGAGTTGTTATCTGGCCGCCCCCTTCGACTTGCCCGGTTGCGCTGCGAGCGCGGATCCGTAGTTGTCGTGTAGCCCGCCGGCTCCCATGGTTGCTGACCCTGGAAAGGAGCCGGGAATGAGAATCATTGCCCTTGATGTTCACCGATCATTCGCCCAAATGGCGATCTTGGAGAAAGGCAAAATCCGGGATGCGGGGAGGATCGATCTTGAACGCAGCCGCCTGTTGCAGTTCGCCATGAAGCTCAAGCCGGATGACGAGATCGTCATCGAGGCAACAGGCAATACAAGTGCGATCGTGCGACTATTGTCGCCTTTTGTGGGCCGCGTGGTTATAGCCAATCCGATCCTGGTCCGGGCCATCGCCTGGGCCAAGGTCAAGACCGACAAGATCGACGCGGCAGTGCTGGCGAAGCTTCATGCGAGTGGCTTTCTGCCTGAAGTCTGGATGCCGGACGAGGAAACCGAGACGCGTCGTCGCGTGGTGGCCGAACGAACGCAGCTCGTCTCCCAGATGACCCGTCTCAAAAACCGAATCCATTCCGTTCTGCACGCCAACCTGATCCCGCCCTACAAGGGCACCCTGTTCTCAAAGCGGGGCAGGGCTTGGCTGGAGGCTCAGCCGCTCGCCGAGGATCAGCGCCGTGTCGTCCTTCGCCATGCCGGTGAACTCGATCGCCTTGGTGGTGAGCTTGCACAAGTAGACAAGAGTCTCGCGCAGACGGCCCTCCAGGAGCCTCGGGGCAAGCGACTGATGACGATCACCGGCGTGAACGTCACGGTCGCGCTGAGTATCGTGGCGGCCATTGGCGATGTCGAACGGTTCTCATCACCGGAAAAGCTTGTCAGCTATTTTGGGCTCAACCCGCGGGTCCGGCAGTCCGGCGACAAGCCGGCCTATCACGGCCGCATCACCAAACAAGGCCGAGCCCACGCGCGGTCGATGCTGGTCGAGGCGGCGTGGGTCATTTCCGGCGTGCCTGGCCCGCTGCGGGCCTTCTTCATGCGCATCCGCGACAAGCGAGGTAAGCACGTTGCCGCGGTCGCGACTGCGCGCAAGCTGGCGGTCATCGTCTGGCACATGCTGACCAAGGACGAAAACTACATCTGGAGCCGCTCGGCGCTCCTGGATTGGAAGCTCCGAAAGCTGGAATTGACCGCCGGCTATCCGTCTCTTCGCGGCGGCAAGA
The DNA here is from genome assembly GCA_014189435.1 of Mesorhizobium loti. Taxonomy (NCBI): domain Bacteria; kingdom Pseudomonadati; phylum Pseudomonadota; class Alphaproteobacteria; order Hyphomicrobiales; family Phyllobacteriaceae; genus Mesorhizobium; species Mesorhizobium loti. The sequence goes on along the minus strand of CP050294.1, from coordinate 325,423 downwards.
CAAAGGGATCTGCTGCCGACTACAGCAACAAGTCGGTACGCGAGAGCGAGCGCGAGACGATCGGCAACGCCGAGGAAGTCTACCGTCGCTTCGTCGCTACATGGAAACAGCAATCGCCGAAGGGGCGCTCGGGCGCCGCACATGAGGTGCGACGATCATAGGCTGAGCGACAGGGTTGCAACCTCGACCCTGTTCTTCGCCACGCGGTCACCCGAGCCGCGACAGAATAACAAAAACAGCTTCGCCGATCCATCCCGCAGCCGGCGAACGATAGCGACGTGCTCGCTCCGTCAAGGCCAAGTCGTGCATACTGCTCGCTGGCCTGCCGGCCAGCCCTGACTTTGCTGCGCGCGCCGCGGTCTCGACCGTCTGCCGGGACAGAACGCCCTGAGAGCACACTTCCAGGACATCAGAGCAGAACGGCCCTTGTCAAATACATCCGTCAGGGAATCCACCGAGGTCGGAACCATGCCTTCGGCCTGCACGGATTCAACCTCGTCGTCAGTCATCCGGGTGTAGTGGAATGTCCGCAACGTTTTCGTTGACATGATTTCGGCAAGGCCATCGACCGTCGCCGCGTAGTCGCCTTGGAACCGGTTCGGCTGGATCGGCACCCAGGTCGCCAGCTTGGCGACCATGATGTCCTTCTTCCGCTCGAGGGCAGAATAGCCGTCGATGATGTCTCGGTGGGACTCGAGATAATCCTTTATCTCGCTGTCGTAGGTGCCGATGTCCCAGAGATCGATCATTCGGTCCGTCCGCCGCGCCACAGTACCCTCAGCGACCTCAACCAGAAACGGATCTCGGTCATTGCGACCGGCGAGCCGTCGCACACTTACCCCCTCGGGCAAACTCACGCGATCGCCAGCGCAAGGCTGAGCGCATTTCGGCAGCTCTGCGAATCAGGCAAGCCGCCGAAAATCCGTTGCCTAAATGAATGCGATAAAGTCGTCGACTACGATCCAGCATGGCCAGGGATATTCGAAGAGCAAAAGCGTCGGATCTTGGAGGTGATCGGCGACATGGTCGAGAGCATCCATCACATAGGCAGCACTTCGATTGTCGGGTTTTGCGCTAGACCCAAGATCGACATTCACGCAGGTCGCGCAGCGATGCGCTGCTTGCTTGCTCAAGCAGCGAGCGCGTGATGACTACACCTTCCTGGCGATTCCTAATGATGATGGCATGTTGACCTTCACCCAGGGGCACGACTCCTATGGCACGCGGCTTTATCTATGCGGTCTGAAACGTTTTCTATTCAGCGATTGGCTTCGCGCCTACCAGGTGGCGAGCTTCTTCGTGTGGCGCCGGGGCGGACGCGGCGTACCGTCGCAGAAGCGGATCGAGCCGAGCGCGGCACGAGGTCGATGATCAATTGAGCGGACCTGGGGATAGCCTCCTTGTTCGGATGCTGACAGCGTCGGTGACACGGTGGAGTTCTTCCTCAGCGAAAACCGTGACCTATCGGCCGCTAAGCGCTTCTTTCGTCAGGCTCTTGCGCGCCATGGCCGACCAGATCGCATGGTCATCGACGGCAGCCATACCAATCACGCGGCGATATGCCTCTGCGATGCGGAAACCCGGCTCCGGGATCGGTCACGGCGGTCGCTGAAGCCGATCCGGCACCGTAACGTTAACCGGGCATCGATCAAAATGTGGGATCTGGCGGCATGACCAGATTTTCCCGTGATCCTCTTTATCGTCGCCACCGATTTCCGGCGCAGGTGATTGCCCATGCCGTTTGGCTCTATTTCCGGTTTCCGCTCAGCCTGCGTAAGCGGTGTTCTCAGGCCACGGCCTTGAGCTCGGGAGCCGGGATGTAAGCCCAAGGCAGCAGGTCGTCGATCTGGCTGTTGGGGTGGCCGTTGACGATCCTGGAGAGGACATCGGCGAGATAGCCGAGCGGTTCGACATCGTTGAGTTTGCAGGTTTCGATCAGCGAGGCGATGACTGCCCAGTGTTCGGCACCGCCGTCAGAGCCTGCGAAGAGCGCGTTCTTGCGGTTGAGCGCGATCGGACGGATCGAGCGTTCGACGGTGTTGCTGTCGATCTCGATGCGGCCGTCGTCAAGGAAGCGCGAGAGGCCTTCCCAGCGCGAGAGCGTGTAGCGGATCGCCTCGGCGAGCTTTGTCTTCTGGCTGATCAGACCGAGTTTCTCGCGAAGCCAGGGCTCGAGATCGACGACGATGGCGCGGCTTTTGTCTTGACGCATCGCACGACGCTCGGTGGCCGATCGGCCACGGATGTCATCCTCGATCTTGTAGAGTTCGCCAATCCGTCTGAGCGCCTCGCTGGCGATCGGCGCTGGTCCGGACACGGCCAGTTCATAGAAGCGCCGGCGCACGTGTGCCCAGCAGAAGGCGAGCGTCACGCCGCTTTTGTCGGCCAGCACACGATAGCCGCCATAGCCGTCGACCTGAAGGATTCCGGTGAAGCCCGCGAGATGAGCGATCGGACGCTCGGCCTTTCGGTCCGGCGCATAGACATAGGCGACGCCCGGCGGGTCGCTCCCTTCCCATGGTCGGTCATCGCGGGCATAGGCCCAGAGTTGACCTGTCTTAGTCTTGCCGCGGCCGGGATCGAGCACTGGCGCGGTCGTCTCGTCGGCGAAGAGTTTTGGCGAGGACTTCAGCTTGCCAAGCAGCCGCTCGTGGACCGGACGCAGGTGCCAGGCGGCGCGGCCGACCCAATCGGCGAGCGTGGAGCGATCGAGATTGATTCCCTGCCGGGCGTAGATCTGCGCCTGGCGATAGAGCGGCAGATGATCGGCATATTTGGACACCAGCACCTGCGCGACGGTGGTCTCGGTCGGCAGGCCGCCTTCGATCAGCCGCGCGGGCGCCGGAGCCTGCACGACAACGTCCTCGCAGGCGCGGCAGGCATATTTGGGCCGGCGCACCACGATCACGCGCAGCTGCGCCGGAACGATGTCGAGCCGCTCGCTCACGTCCTCGCCGATCCGGTGCAGGCCATTGCGACAGCACGGGCAGGCATGGTCCTCGATGTCGACGACCATCTCCGTGCGCGGCAGGTGGGGTGGCAACGCACCGCGGTTCGCCCGGCGCTTGGCGACACGCGCCTGACGTTCGCCAGGATCGGGCTGTTCCTTCTCTTCCTCGCCGGCGGCCTCGATCTGCTCGGCCTCTTCGAGCCCCAGCAGCAACTGATCCTCGGGAAGCGTCTCCGCACGACGGCCGAAGCGATGACGCTGCAATTCCTTGATGATCTGGATCAGGCGGGCATTCTCGACGTCGCGCGCCAGGACCATCGCCTTCAGCGCGTCCGGATCGTCGGGAAGCTGGTCAGCCGTCATCGCCATGACCGGATCAGACCATATTCGTCAACGCCGGGCGACAGTGGAATCCAGGCTGATTCACTTGGTCGCGGATCAGCCTGCCTGCGCCGGAACGCGGGTCCGGCGCGCCTCGTGGACCCGCCGCCAGTCCAGCCCTTCGAGTAGCGCCGACAGTTGCGCGGCCGTCAGCCGCATCATGCCGTCATGCACTTTCGGCCAGCGGAACTCCCCATCCTCCAAACGCTTGGCATAGAGGCAGACGCCGGTGCCGTCCCAGAAGATCAGCTTGATCCGGTCGGTGCGCTTGGCCCGGAAGACGTAGACCGCGCCGCTGAACGGATCGGCGCCCATCGTCTCGCGCACCAGCGCCGCCAATCCCTCCGCGCCCTTGCGGAAGTCGACCGGCTTCGTCGCCACCATGACCTTGACCGCACCCGTCGGCCCGATCACGACGTCGCCTTCAGCGCGCGGATCACCGCCGCCACCGTCCTGGTATCGGCGCCACGGCCGACCCGCATGGCGATGCCGTCGATCTCAAGCTCGATCATGCCGGCATCTCGGGTGGCTTGCAGTTTCCGCTGCTTCGGTGGACGCCTGGCTACAGGTTCCGGCGCCACAACCGCCGGCACGAAGGCAGGAGAATCTTGCTGCACCGAAGCTGCCTGTTTGCGCGCTTCCCGGCGCCAGGCGAAGACCTGCTGCGGCCTGAGACCATAACGGCGGGCGACCTCGGAAATGATTGTATTCGGCTCCAGCGTCTCCGCGATGATCCGCGCTTTGTCATCCACAGACCAATGACGCCGGCCGCCAGCACCGTTGATCACCTCGAAACGCCGAAGCTGCCGCTCCGGGTCAAGCGTAAGGTCAAGTCCAGACACAAGCCGATCTCCGATTCCAATACAGGATCGGCAACCTCACAGATCGCGACCACTCCCGAAAGGTGGCCCCACAACAGCGCTTACCAGCCTGCGGATGGTCGAGGATATGCTGGCAGCTCGTGGCGTCATCGTCTCTCACCAGACCGTGCGACTTTGGGCTGAGAAATTTGGCAGACACTTTGCCAATGATATCCGGAAGCGATCGGCCGGCAAGCTCGGCGACAAATGGCATCTCGATGAGGTTGTCATCACCATCGGTGGAAAGAAACACTGGCTTTGGCGCGCCGTTGATCAGGACGGGTTTGTTCTCGACGTGTTGGCCCTGTCGGCTCGAAGCTGGGATTTTGGCCAAGTTGAAGAACGATTGGTGAACGTCAGGGTTCGACCTGAGCTTTGAGCAACATGGCAACATTGTCGGCGGTGAACTTGAAGCCGCGGCGATCGGGGATACGCTCGACGGAGATGGGATATTTAGGTCTTCGTGGATCAATGCCGGTGATCCGGAAACGCTCGCCACCAGCGATAAACTCGCGTTCGAAGTCAGCAGCCTCCAGGCCGTACTGTTCGGCCAGCAGGGCGAACATCTCCTTATCCAGATTGAGCGTCTTGCCGTCTGGCGCGGGAATACTGATGCGGAATGCTGGTTCGAATGAGAAGCCAGGTTCCAGGCCACGCCACCCGGTACTTTCGATGACCAGTCCGTGATCTGAGGCGATCTTTCTGCAAGCCTCAAGCATGCGGGCCTGAATCTGCTCGCAGGCGGCGGATGTTAAACGGGTGATGCGGTTGGCCTTGCTCATTCGGAAGCACCGTTGCGTACCTGATAGACCGTGCCACGTGATATGGCGAGATCGCGGGCGATCTTGCTGGGTCCCTGACCCTTTTGGAGGCGAAGCAGGATTTCTGCGCGGTCAATCTTCGGTGGGCGACCTTTGTAGATGCCACGTTTCCTGGCGGCGGCGATACCTTCAGCCTGCCGCTCGCGCCGCAGGTTAGTTTCGAATTCCGCGAAGACGCCGAGCATGTCGAAGAACGCCTTGCCGGCGGCTGTGGAGGTATCGACGGGCTGCTCGGTGGCCACCAGATGCGCGCCCTTGGCCTTGAGTCGGTCGACTATCACCTGAAGATCTCGCAACGATCTGGCCAGCCGGTCGATGCGGGTGATGACAAGAGTTTCGCCGGCATGGATGAAGTCGAGAATGGTCATCAGTTGCGGACGACCTTCGAGCGATGCACCACTTTTCTGCTCCTCGCGGATGACCTCGCAGCCGGCGTTCCTGAGCGCGGCGATTTGCGCGGCGAGGTTCTGGTCTGTTGTGGATGTACGGGCATATCCGATACGAGCCATGTTCTAACCATGCTAACTGTTCAATTTGAGTTTGCCATCGTGTCAATTTGTTCAATATATCGTTTTGGACCCAAAATAAACAGGAAACCACGAACGCGACCTGTTCATTGACAATGTTCATGATGGGTATACCAGAAATATTCACTACAAAGGTGCACCGCCTGCATCCAGTGTGGTCATAACGATATCTTCCATGAGCGGGATGCCCTGTAGGGGATGGTTGTGTATCAGTGCAAAGGCTGCGGCTGCCAGTGCTTTTGACAGTCGCTCCTTTTTAGCCGATTTGAGAATGATCGCGGTTTGCAGAAATCGCCTTGCCCAGATGTCTCGTCGGCCTTCGAGAAAGGCCCAGATTCTTTTTCAACAGTCCGCGCCGAGCGGGATCCCCGAATGATATCGCGTGTCTCTCCTGTGTCTTCAAACCAGCTGTCGGTGAACGGGACGAGCGCATCCAGTACAGTCTCGTTGTGGAGCATCCGATCCAGTTGTGCCGCTGGCGCATTCTGGATTTCCTTTTGCGGATCGACGTGATCCAGCAAAGCCTGCAGATCCCTTTCCTGGGGCCGCAATTGGCTCAAGCTGCAAGCCTCCATGACGTCAATGAAGCCTGGCGCTGGTGGATGGCCGTTTTCTATCCCATCCGCCAGAGCCGCCTCCAGCAGCAGCTCGGCAGTCATTCGATCTATTCGGACGCTGTTTGCTTCCTGGCGGGCATAAGAGACGATGCTGGTTGCTTCGCGCTTTGAGCGGCAACGAATGACAAAGGCATCTTTGATGCCGTATCCGGTCTTTAACAGGATCATCGCGACAAATGTCTGGGCTTGCAGTTTTCCAACAATCGTCAGGCCTTGCGCTCCGACACCGTCAGCGGTGGTCGCCATGATGTCGTTGACTATCGGCTCCGCCCTGTTTTGATTGGAAACATTGGCAAGACCTTGTCGCCGAGCCAGCTTGCCAATGTCATCGATAGCCGCCCGGGCGGCGCTCGCCGGCAACCAGCCGCGAATGATCGGCAGATAGGATAAGGTTCCAGGCTCCAGCTTCCCGCGCATGAGCCTTTCTCGTAGGCCGGCGGCCACAGCCTCTCGAGTCAATGATGCGCCGGACACCAGCCAATAGAGCGCGCAGCGCTCCAAAAAGGGATTGTCGAGGGTCAATAGATGATTGACAAACGCGGCTTTGACATCCTCCGGCATTCCTGCCGACATCTCATCCAGGCCACTGAAGAACTCATACGCGCCGCCGCCTTCAGCTTCAACTTCCGCCGCTAAAACGGCAAGCGCGCCATCAAGATCCGGCATCTGGATCTCCTCGGCGGGGCTTTCCCCAACCGGGTCAAGCATCAGTATGTCTGGCACGGGCAGACCGGCACGCCGATACAAGCCAGCGATTTTCAAACGGTGAAGCGGCTCGCGAGCGCCGGCAGCAATGCGAGCCTTGATCGCCTTCTCCGCATTTTCCAGGAAGGCTTTTCCATATGGGCTGTCATTCTCGATGCCCATTCGTGCCTCATCCAGCAACAATCCGAACAAGGTTGCCACATCCGGATGATCGTCCATGGACTGCATAACCTCCGCAACGATGGCGTCGCAGGCCATGTCATTGGCCAGAAGATCGTGCTTTGCTCTCTCGAAACAAAACTGGAACTGCACCGACGACAGCCCATGTTGGTGGAGAACATTCAGGCATGATTCAGCAATTTCAACCATTGGCTTCTCCAAAAATTATGCCGCCAGCCGATCAAAATCGATCCGACTATTCAAGTCGAGATCGAAACGGCCATAAGGATTGACGTGACTGTAGATCAGAGGCGTGAGGCCGCGATAGTCTTCCGGCGGGCGTTGGTGCGCGGATATGAAATCGAACGCATTTCGATCGTCGACGTAGTTGGTTATGCCTGCGTGACTTGACGCCGGATAGACTCCGGGCGTGCCCATGCCAGCATGCGGTTGAGAACGATGCAACCGATGGCAACCTCGGTCTGTTGAGCCGGAAGAGAGCGTGCTCGCAGGCGCCGTCCGATCAGCCCCTTGTATCGTCCGATGGCTGTTTCGCTCAGCGCCCGCTTGCCGTAGCCGGTGGCTGCCTGCCATTTCAGCCGACCGTCGCTTGCGATTGCGGCAATGTGCTTGTCCCTTTGACCAGGCGGTCCGGTATCACCGCTTTCCACCGCCGTGGAACGCGGTGGAATGACGATGTTCGCGGTTGCGCTGTGCTGCAGGATAGACCGATAGGTTGGCTTGCCGTCATAGGCTCCGTCGGCTGTGAACTGGTCGATCTCGCCGTCGATCTGATCGAGCAGCGGTGCCACCTGGGAAGGATCATCCGTGTCCTGATCTGTCAGCCTTTGGGCAATGATCGCGCCACTTTTGGTATCCACTGCCAGATGCAGCTTGCGCCAGTTGCGACGTGATCTGGCGCCATGTTTCTGCTCCAGCCATTGCCCGGCGCCGTAGACTTTCAATCCCGTGCTATCGACAAGCACATGCAGCGGGCCGTCCGGCAGCGGCGGGTTTCGTCGGGCTGATGGCTCCCACTTCTGTGCCCGACGGCTCAGCGTCGTATGATCTGGAACTGGGACTTTCAGCCCCATGAGATCCAGCAGCGAGTGGAGCAATCCCTCGGTCTGGCGCAGCCGCATTGCCAAGACGCAACCCAGCGTCAGCGCTGTCTCAATGGCGAGATCGGAATACCGGGCTTGGCCGCCGCGGGTCTTGCGTCGCGGAGCGCGCCATCCCGCCAGTGCCTCCGGCGTTACCCATAAGGTCAGGCTACCACGCCGGCGCAGACCTGCTTCGTAGTCACGCCAATTCGTCACCCTGAATTTCATCTTTCCGACGTGATGACGACGATCTGCGTTGTGTTTGTACGGCATGGCACTCAAATCAAGCTGATTTCGATCCTGCCTGCCTATCGCCAAACCGTTGACAAAGGATCCATGCACCAACGCTGTTCCACCCGCCAGCCGCGATCAGAGAACCCAATCTCCCCTTACGCCCCAAACAGCCGCCGGTCCCAGTAGACGGGCTGGTGCAGACTTGTCTGGATCCTTGAAAACTCCGGATGCGCTGGATTGATCAGCACATTGCAATCGAGACGCGCCACGACACTCGGCACCAGCAGGATGACGCTGCGCCGTTCCGAACACCAGGCTTCGGCAAATCCCTTGCTCACCATTGCCGGCATCGTGTCCCAGCCGGGCAGTGACGGTTGGGAAAAGACCTCGTAGCTTAGTCCGCGCGGGATTGTGATTTCGATGTAGTGCTGGTTGGGCGGCAGTCGGCCGCTGCCATGCGCCAGCTTCTCCAACAGGGCCGTCGAATAGTGCTCGCTGGTGTAGATGACAGGACTTCCAGGCGTATTCCATCGCCCTGGCGCAATTGTCGAGCCGGTCGCATCGAAGATCGGGTAGGTGCCGGCCGGATCGCCGATGCGAAAGGACGATAGCGTGCGATCGAGAGTCTGCGCCGTCACGCAGCACTGCCATACTTCAGACTTCCGAGGATATCGACCACCATTTCGGCGCCGAACTCGCTCAGGATAACGACGTCGATCGGTCGCTTGTCCTCAATCATCGGGTGCGGCCGAAACAAGAAATCGCGGGCTTCCTCTTCGTTCTGCCAGACATCGACAGCAAGCCCCCAGACGCGCGCCACGCGGGCCAATCGTGTGCCCTCGTCCGAGGAGAGGCGATGTACCATCTTGCGTCGCTCGTAGGTCGCCTTTGGGATCAGCCGGTACTTGAACTGGGCATCGCCAGGCGCCAGAAGATGCGCAACGCGCTCTAGCGCCCCAATGGGAAGCCCATCCTCGATCCGCGAGATCAGCCCGAAAGGCGACCGCGCCGCCACCTCTTTAACGGGCAGCCCCAACACGTCTGCGACATTGCCGAACGCCAGCATTCCACTCTCCATCCCATATGAGGCAAGATATAGCCTCACATGATGCACCGTGCAAGCCCTGCACCGACGCGAACCGATCGCCAACGGCTACCCTGTCATTTTTGCTGTCACGCCGTTCGCTCGGCCGCCATCAGCAATCGGCCCGGCCGAAAACGCGACAATGACAATCATGTCGAAATTGCCGCTGACGAGCGCAGTGTCCTGACCAACGCAGCACCTAAAGAGCCCGCTCTTGTCGGCGAGCTTCGGCGTTGACGGCAGCACAGGCGACTTGAGCAACCCTTGCTTATAGTCTGGAGAGAGCCTGACGCCGGTATCAAGGCAAGAATTTAAGCCCCGGCTTTCGATTGGACACTCGAAATCGGGCGCGTCGGTGTTTGCTGTCGCAGCGAAGACCGCGAGATGCTCAAAGCGATCATGAAACGCATCATCCGCGAATGGCGGTAAGGGCGTGACCGCCGCATTGCACCGGGCACGCACACAGGGGACAGCACGAACATTCCAGGCGCAAATTTTGGGGAAGGAGGGAGCCTCGCCGTTCTTGCATAGCTGCACTGCACAAAATGTGTTTGCGCATTGCACAACTTTTAGCCATTAAGCCTGCAGCTGATGCACGCGATGGTCTCCTCCCATTCCATCGTATCAGCTGTTCCTCTGAAGGTTTTGACCTTCACACCTAAAGGGCCTCGGTTTTCCGATGGCCCTATTTTTTTGGCGGTACCATTACCTTCGTCACTGTGCGCAGCGCGGGGCGACCGCCGCTTCAGCCGTCAGACTTTTGGGGTCATTTCTGCCTGGCGGAGTGGACCCCTCCCGACAGAAGCCTGACCTTTGCCAGTCTTCTACGGGCAAGCGTTCGCGCCAAAAGTTCAAAGCCGCGTCCGTAACATTCAACAATGAAAGCCAGCGTCATCAGATCGAGCAGAAAGTCGTCGATCGCATGTGTGAGCGCGTCAGACCCTTGTTCAAGCTGAAGCAGCAGGGCGCGCGTCTCTTCGATCGCGGCCCCGAAATCTTCTGCGTCAATCAGCGAGTCAATCCTGTCGAAGATCTGCAAGCGTCCTCACTCTCCCCAAGACATACTCAGCGCATCCAACGCCGCTGGTGAGTGAGTTTCCAACGAAAGAACATGGCCGCGTTTCGCGAAAAGGCATCGCTCAGCAAAGTGCCCTTTGATGAAGCATAATGAGCGAAACGACAAGCGAGAATCCGGGCTCCCATAACTATGCACCTTGGATGACGTGGTTGAAGGCAAGATGAACCGGCGCGGGTCTGCTTAACGCGGCTCTCGGCCGCAAAACTCTGGTTAGGTTCCATCTTTGCTTCTTTGGCGGAACCTAATGCTTCGCGCCGGCTGGCGAGATGAGCTCCCCGATCGTTGATACGATCTGCTTGGCGTCCAAACGCGAGTTCAGCCGGCTTTTGCGCTTATGTCGGAGTGCCAAAACCGACCGTTATGTCGGCAGTGCCCAATCAATTTGAACGGGAGATGCCGGATTGGCTTGGAAGCACGTATGGGACAGCCCCGGCCAGTACGGAAAGGCATGAGGCGCCGGCCGCACAATGGGTGAAGGCAGCCTGACCGGGCGTATCAGACACCTGCCAGGGAAACCGGACTTGCGCCGCGCTTCGCTACTTGGATTTTCTCGACGAAAACTAGCGCGCCGATTGCTTTCTGGCAATGGCGACAGCGCAGAGGAAAGCCAAAGCAGCGGTGTCACACGCCGTTCGAGAGTGCCCTTTTGCGAACAGTACGGCATCCGCAATCGGGAGCGTCAGGCCATGCTTTTTAGCGAAACAGGTAAGCTCATAAGGCTGATCGTCATCTTGATTGCCAATACCAAGTTCGTAGTCCATCGATCATTTCCTCCCGTGTTCGCGACTATCCCCTCTTTGGGCCCAAAAAATGATTAGCTGGCTATGCCAGGCTCTTGTAAAGAGCATCTTCGTCGAAAATGCCCATACCAAATAGGTCCATAGCTCGCGTGGCCAGCTGCTCCGCTTCAGCAGAGCCTGCGCGGAGTCCTCGTTCTTCGCAGATCCGATCATAGCTCGCTTCAGCAACGCGAGGTCGTCAGGGTAGGCTATGCCGCTTGGGGATTTTTCCGAATGGGTCATCGCTCTCTCCCTGTTGTAACGCGAAGCGCGACGATCGCTCAACCGACGATGCCCTTTGGCTCTTATCGCCGATGTAAAGGGTCCTACTTCCTTTTTGGTCAAAGGCCTAGAAACAAATGAGGTCGTCGAAGAAACATTGCGCCCGAGAACTCCGGGACAATCTGGTCCGCTGGATCCCGCTCCGTTCCTCAGTGGCGCTGCGATCGTCCGGCTCTCCTGCTGGCGCCGTGCAGGCATTGGTCGGCGGCAAGAGCTCGATGTCCCGCTCCAGGGAGCGTCGACGCGTAAGAAATTCGCGATTGGCATGATCTCTCAGTTACCAGCCGCCACGATCCAGTCGAGATTGCATGCGAGACACCTGCCAATATTCGGAAAGCAAAGGCTCGCAAAATGAGTAGGGTGGCTGGATCAAATGAAGATTTGGCTGCACCAACGACATTTGCGCCGCTCGGGAATCCGACCTTTCGGTCGATCTGGCTCGCGACCCAGGTCTCTTCTCTCGGCTGGCTGATGCAGACTGTTGCCATCAGCTGGCTGATGGCGACGATCTCGACTTCCGATCTGATGGTTGCGCTGGTGCAGGCTTCATCGAACCTGCCCGCTTTCATCTTGTCCGTCTTCGCTGGGGTTCTCGCCGACAATTACAGTCGTCGCCGGGTCATGTTCGCCGGCCGCTGCCTTATGGTGATAGCCTCTGCGATGCTCACTGCGTCCGTGGCGCTGGGCTTTGTCAGTCCGTGGATGATCCTCGGCTTCAGCTTCTTGATCGCAAGCGGCGGCGCTCTCAACGATCCTGCCTGGCAGGCCTCGGTTGGCGATATGGTGCACCGACGCGATGTTCCCGCTGCCGTCACCTTGCTCTCCGTCGGCTTCAACACTGTGCGGACCGTGGGCCCGGCTCTCGGCGGCATCGTGGTTGCCTCGTTTGGGCTTTTGGCAGCTTTTACCGTAACCACCCTCACCTATCTGGTCCCGCTAGGCACCATATGGCGCTGCAAGTGGAAGGTTCGATCGTCACCTCTCCCGCGTGAGTCGATGAAAACGGCGATCTATGACGGGCTGCGCTTCACGGCGATGTCATCGGAGATCAAGGCGGCGATCGCCCGCGGAACCCTCTTTGGCCTGGCGAGCATCGCCATACTCGCACTGCTGCCGCTGGTTGTCCGCGATCATTTGGGGGGAGGACCGCTCGCCTATGGCACGCTCATGGCCGGCTTCGGCACAGGCGCCGTCTTCGCTGGCCTCTCCAACAGCACATTCAGACGGAGCTTGTCTCAAGAACGGCTGATGAGGCTCGCCTGCGTCGCCTGTGCGGCATGCTCACTCTCCTTGGCGCTGACCTCTTCCATTGCGGTGGCGGCGATCGCGCTCGCCTTGGGCGGCGCGGGTTGGGTCACCGCCTGGTCCGGGGTTGGCGTGAGCGTGCAGCTGGCCAGCCCGCGCTGGGTCGTGGGGCGCACCATTTCGATCTACTATGCCTTGATAGATGGCGGCATCGCCGCCGGCAGTTGGGTATGGGGCACGGTTTCCCAGAACTATTCCCTGACCTGGGCGCTGGAGGGTTCCGCTGGAGCCCTGTTGCTCGTCGCCGCAGCCGGCGTCCTGTTTCCTCTTCGCGAGCGCCGCGAGTCCGAGCCCGATCCTTTGGAGGAATTCGACGCCCCAGCTGTCGCTCTCAATTTGAAGCCAAGAAGCGGGCCGATCGTGGTCAAGGTCGAATATCTGATAGCCGAGAGAAATCTCGAGGCCTTCCTCGACCTCATGCGGCAGCGGCGTCATGTCCACAGCCGCGTCGGCGCTCGGAATTGGACGCTCCAGCGCAACCTTCAGAAGCCCATGCAATGGACAGAAACATTCCGCACGCCGACCTGGACGGACTATCTTCGCCTCAATCACCGTCTGACGGAAGTAGACAAGGAACTGGACGAGCGTGTCTTCCAGTTGCACGCGGGGGAGCAAGTGCCTCAAATGACGCTTTCGATTGAGCGGCCGACAAGCTCGGCCCGCAAACCAGACCAGTCAATCCTTCACCTTCCCCGTCATCGAGCCTGACCTTTCAATATCTGGATAAGGAGGCTGGGGGCTTCGACATTCCGAAGACTTGAGCCGCGCGCTGTTGTAGTCGCCGCGCCATCGGGGCCAGGGACCAGTGAAAGTGAGTTGAACAGCGTCTCGTTCAACAGTTCGTCGCGGCGGCCGTCGAAGCCCTCGATGGAGGCATTCTGCATCGGCTTGCCAGGCACGATGTAGTGCCATTCGACACGGACCCGGCCCATGCCTGGATGGCGTTCGAGGTGAATTCGCTGCCCTGCGTGGCCCGTTACCGTTTTCGCAGCGGCACATGCGATTTCTCGGCGCGATCGTTCATTCCTTTGTGCGAGCGATGCTCAACTTGCGGCATCACCTGCCGCCTTGCCGCCATAGGAGGATCACTCGGCTATCTCCGCCGCGAGGACGACTATCGCCGCGATTCCCCCCGGACGCGGGCGCTGACGCCCGACGCCGCCGTGGTCGCATTCATGCGGCGGGGGATTGCGATTTCCCGGTCGACCTCGGACCACAGCCCGCCGACCGTGCCACGCTCTTCTGGGTGGCCTTCCAGGCGCTCGCCGGCGTGGATGACGGTGTCCTGCGGTTGCGCGCCCTTCTGTTTCTCTCAGCCCGACAGCTTCTGCGACCGGGTCTGCCGCGCTACACGCCGGGTAGCTTCATCTTTTTTCCGGATGGCTGAGGTCAGCTCATCATAGTCGACGCCGCGCTTCTTCAGCGCCCTGCGCGCATCGTCGATCTCGAAGCCCAGCAACTCGAATACGGTCATATTGAGCTTGGAAGCGATGCGCTCGATTGTCTTGAGGGTCGGATTTCCGATACCGCGCAGCATCGTGTAGTAGGTCCCTCGCGCCAACCCCGTCTTGGGGAGGAAGGCCTCCATCCCACCATTATCGATCTCAAGCTGCTGGAGTTGCAGCGCCAGCATTTCATTGAGGATGGAATGATCGACCGGCTGGGGCTTGCGGACGGGCGACATGAATGGACGAACTCCAGAGAGGCACCTGCGCCTGCGGAGACAATCAATGCCGCAATGCGATTATATTGTATAGTGAATGTTCTCAGAATGCGGCACGGTCACGCGCAAACTGTTTCAATTTGCACCGCCTCGAGACGGCTAGCCCGTGTTTAGGCGGTGCGGGGGACTGACACGGCCTCACCTGTCGGGCCAGCGACAACATACAAGATAGTGAGCGGACTCAGTTTCGGCTCAGGTGCGAGTTCTGTCTGGTACTGATGCATTAGTTCCCGCGCGACACCGCATGCCGACGAAAAAAGGAAGGCTCGCACGATGCAAAGCAGGCACGCCTGTAGCCTATGCATGGACCAACGCTGCCTTTCGACACGACGGAAAGGTCCGTCACCGCTTGATGGAAGCTGGCCGTCAGATGCGCGATCGCAATTGGCCTGACCCGTCTCAGTTTGCATCGAATGAACCAATTGCAGTCGATGTTCCGCAAACTCCATCCGATTGGGGACTGTTTTTTGAAATACGCTCTCTCTTTTATTTCTATCGAATCGATAGGGTTAAGTGGCGGTGATCGCTTTGAGGAGCCAGGTAATGTCGAAAAAGTTCGCGATAGGGGTGTCGGGCAATCTTACTCGTCCTTCGAAGACCAGGGCGTTCGTCGACCACATAGTCGGGCAGGTAGCGAAGAAGATTGGCGCATATTCGGCAACCTTCGATATCGAGGATTTCGGCCCCTCCTTCGCACAGGTCAGACGGCTTAGCGACCTTGACCCATCGGCCCGAAACATCGTCGAGCAATTGTCGAGCGCCGCCGTCCTGGTGGTCGGCTCGCCGACGTTCAAAGGCAGCTACACTGGGCTATTCAAGCATTTCCCGATCTGGAGCCGACCTCGCTTAAGGGAAAGCCAATCATCCTCGCGGCGACTGGGGGCGGCGAACGTCATTCCCTCGTCGTGGAACATCAGCTTCGGCCGCTCTTCGGCTTCTTCGAGGCGTTGACCATCCCGACAGGTATCTATGCCTCCGACCGGGACTTCGCCGATGGCGCTATCATATCCGAAGCCATCCGCAACCGCACGGAACAAGCCGTAATCGAAGCGTGTCGGCTGGTTGGAGAGACGGGCAGCATTCGCCTGGCCGCCTAAGAGTCGGTTTGGAAAATCACGGATGGGCGTTTCTGCGTAGCATGATGCCGCCCATGGCGACGAGGATCATGGCCTGCGAGACATCGATGCGCTGCTCGTAATCGCGCACGAGGCGTCGCCACCGGATCATCCATCCGAACGTCCGTTCGACGACCCAGCGACGCGGTAGAACCTTGAAGCCTTTCTGGTCGTCGGAGCGGCGGATGATCTCGACGATGAAGTCGAGATAGCAGGCCTTATCCATCAGCTTGAGCCGGTCATAGGCCCCGTCGGCGAAGAGATGCTTGACCCACGGCCAGCGTTTGCGGATGCCGTCGAGTATCGCCTGCGCACCCGCGCTGTCGGAGATGTCAGCGGTGGTCAGGTTGACCATCAGGAGCCGTCCGTCCGTATCGACCGCAATATGGCGCTTGCGCCCGACGATCTTCTTACCCGCGTCGTAGCCTCGTGCTTTTGCATGGGGTGCCTTGATCGACTGACTATCAATCACACCAGCGCTGGGTGAAGGTTCGCGACCCTGCCGCTCGCGGTCGAGCATCAGTTCCACGTCGTGGATCGTCTGAAACAGGAAGCGCCGTGCCAACTCGCGGAACCAGCTATAGACCGTCTGCCACGGCCCAAAATGAATGGGCAACATCCGCCACCCACAGCCTGAGCGCACCAGATAGCGCACCGCATTGATTCCCTCCCGAAAATCCACCTCGCGGGGACGCCCACGCCGACCAGGAACCGGCATCAGTGGCGCGATCCGCTCCCATTCCTCATCTGTCAGATCACACGGATAACGCTTCGTCTTACGCGCGATCTTGGCAACACGGCCACGGCTCTGTTCGGTCCACATCCTCGCTCTGAATCAGACTTCATGCGCAAACGAAACCCCTCAAATCCGATTTTCCAAACAGCCTCTAAGCATTGTGCGGGCGGAAATGACGACGCTGGCAACTTGTTGGCCGACAGCAAAGCTGCCGAAATCCTGACAGATCGCACACTCCGGTGAGGCGCCGTCCTCATCGTGAATTTCTATTGTTGACTGAAAAGGAGACTGAAGGTGAGCAAGGTTGGAAAGCTACGGCTTGGCGCCTTTATGTATCCAGCTGGCCACCATGTGGCGGCATGGCGCCACCCGGACACCGCCGCGGATGCAACGACGAGCCTCAGGCAGCGCATCGCATTCGCCCAGGCGGCAGAACGTGCAAAATTCGACCTGATCTTCCTGGCTGATGGGGTAGCGGCCCATACGGATGATCTCAAATCCCTCTCCCGGACTGATGAATGGGCCGTCGGCTTCGAGCCATTGACGCTCCTGTCGGCGCTTGCGGTTGTGACGGAGCGCATCGGCCTGGTGGCAACAGCCTCCACCACGTTCAACGAGCCGTTCAACCTGGCACGCAAATTCGCCTCGCTCGATCAGATCAGCGCCGGCAGGGCCGGCTGGAACCTTGTGACCTCGTCCAATCCGCTCGAATTAGAGAATTTCGGCAACATCAACCAGTTCGCCCACCAGGACCGCTATTCAAGGGCGGAAGAGTTCGCTGATGTCGTGCTCGGCCTATGGAACAGCTGGGAGGATGATGCCTTCCTGCGCGATAAGGATAGCGGCCTCTTCTTCGACCCGGAGAAACTGCATATCCTCGGGCACCGCGGACGGCACTTCCGGGTGCGCGGACCCCTGACGGTCTCGCGCTCACCGCAGGGTCACCCGATCGTCGTCCAAGCGGGCTCCTCGGAGGCGGGCAAGGAGCTGGCCGCCCGTACAGCCGAGGTTGTCTTCACCGCCCAGCGGACGCTCCAGGAGGCTCAGAGCTTCTATGCCGACCTCAAGGGACGTCTGGAGAAGTATGGTCGCCATCCCGATGATTTGAAGATCATGCCGGGCGTCTTTCCGGTGGTGGGGCGAACCGAAGCCGAGGCACGCGAAAAGTTCGAGGAGATCCAGTCGCTGATCCATCCCGACGTTGGGCTGGAGCTCCTGTCGAACCTCTCCGGCGGTGTCGATCTTTCCGCCTATCCCCTCGACGGTCCGCTGCCGGACCTGACCGAGACCGAGCGCGGCAAAAGCCGCCAGCAATTGATCATCGATCTCGCCCGGCGAGAAAATCTCACCATCCGTCAGCTCTACGAGACCATCGCCGGGGCGCGCGGCCATTGGCAGCTTGTCGGCACGGCTGAGACCATCGCCAACGAGCTCGAAGAGCGCTTCAACAAGGGCGGCGCCGACGGCTTCAACATCATGCCGCCGACCGTGCCCGGCGGGCTCGACGATTTCATCGAGCTGGTCATTCCCGAGTTGCGCCGCCGGGGCCTGTTCCGGACCGAATATGAGGGCCGTACCCTTCGCGAGAATCTCGGGTTGAAGCATCCCGCTCATCGTGCCCCTCACCGCGAGCCCGGCAGCCAGGCGGCCGAGTAATCCATTCCCAGTCAACTAACCCGGCAAAGGGCCGAGCCACGCCGGCGGTCCAACCAAGGAGCAGACCGACATGACCACCTCAACCCAAGCCACCGCACACGCGTCCTCGCTGACGATCAAACCGGTCGCCGGCCGGATCGGCGCCGAGATCGCCGGCATCAAGCTTTCGGGCGACCTTTCCGACGAGACGATAGCAGCCGTCAATGCCGCTCTGCTGCAGCACAAGGTGATCTTCTTCCGCGACCAGGATCAGCTGACCGATGCCGAGCAGGAGCGTTTTTCCAAGCGCCTCGGCAATCTCGTTCCACATCCGACCGAGCATGTACGCAACGGCACGACGTCGATCCTTGAACTTGACGCGTCACGAGGTGGCCGCGCCGATGCCTGGCACACTGACGTCACCTTCGTTGACGCCTATCCCAAGATCTCGATCCTGCGCGGCGTGACCATTCCCGACGTCGGCGGCGATACGGTTTGGTCCAACACAGTGGCGGCCTACAACAGCTTGCCATCGGCGCTCAAGGCGACCGCAGAACAGCTGTGGGCAACCCATAGCAATGCCTATGACTATGCCGCACAGCGCCCACATGCCACCGAGGCCGATCGTCGCCACTATGAGGAGGTTTTTGCTTCCACCGTCTACGAGACCGATCATCCCGTGGTGCGCGTCCACCCGGAGACCGGCGAACGCTCGCTTGTACTCGGCTCCTTCGTGCAGCGTTTCGTCGGCTATTCGAAGAGCGATTCCGAGCAGCTCTACGCCCTCCTCCAGTCTCATGTGCTGCGGATTGAAAACACGGTGCGCTGGCGCTGGCAAGCGAACGACGTCGCCATCTGGGACAATCGCGCCACCCAGCATTACGCCGTGAACGACTATGGCGACCGCGCCCGTGTCGTGCGCCGCACCACTCTCGACGGCGACGTGCCAGTGAGCGTCGACGGCCGCCGCAGCGTCACCCGCAAGAAGCTAGTTCGCGACGCCGTCGCCAACGCCGCCTGACCCTTCACTCCAGCAAGGATCCTTACTCATGAAATTCGCGCATATTGCTGCCCTGATTGGCGGCCTTCTCGCCACCGCTCCCGCGTCGGCCGAGACCCTCATCCGCATCGGCTATCCCGGAACCGGCATCGACGACCGGCCCTATGCCTATGGCGACTACATCGCCGTGGCCAACGTGCAGCAGCTTGTCGAGGCCGAGTTCAAGGACGTTCCAGACGTCAAGGTTTCCTGGACTTTCTTCCGCGGCGCCGGCCCGGCCCTCAACGAGTCGCTCGCCGCTGGACAGCTCGATTTCGCCGCCGGCCTCGGCGATCTGCCTTCGATCGTCGGCCGCTCGCGCGGCCTGCAGACGAAATATCTGGCCTCGGCCGGCAGCCATGATGCACTCTATCTCGCGGTACCCCCGGATTCGCAGCTCAAGACCGTGGAGGACCTGAAGGGCCATAAGGTGGCGCAGTTCCGCGGCACCAATTTGCAGATCGCCACCGACCGCGTTCTCGAAAAGCACGGCCTCACCGAAAAGGACATCCGCTTCGTCAGCCTCGACTCGAATGCCGCCACGGCCGCGCTCGTGTCGGGCAATGTCGAGGCTTCCTTCGGCGGTTCGGAATATCTCGACCTCGCCAAACGCGGCGCGGTCAAGATCATCTACTCGACCAAGAACGACGACCCGACGCTTGGGCGCAACGCCGGGCTCCTCGTCACCGCGGAGTTCGAGAAGGCCCACCCGGAATTCACGGCCAAGGTCGTGCGCGCCTTCGTCAAGGCCACGCGCTTCGGCTCAGACGAGGCCAATCGCCAGGCAGTCTTCGAGCTCTGGTCGAAGGCCGGCCTGCCGGTCGAAAGCTTCGAGGCCGATTTCAAGGACAAAACCCTGGCCCATCGCCTGTCGCCTGTCGTCGATGACTTCATCATCGCGCGCTACAAGGACCAGACCGAGCGCGCCAAGGCCTATGGCCTGATCAAGAAGGACGTCGATATCGACGCTGGTTCGAGACCAAGTACCTCAAGCAGGCCCTGCTGGACCTCAAACTCGAGAACTACTGGTCCACCTTTGACGCGAAGGGCCAGAAAGTGACCGCGGGCGAGGTCGAACACTCCAAAGCGGCGAGCAACTAAGATGAGCAGCGGCCAGGCCGCGGCCCAGACCGGCCATGGGGACAGCACCGCCGGTGCTGCCCCCACTCGCCGGCGCATTCTCCCGGCCGCCGGCATCCTGGTTCTCGGCCTCGTGGTGCCGCTGGGGCTTCTGACGGTCTGGACCGTCGCCGCTCTGCTGGGCCAATTGCCGGAGCAGATCCTGCCGCCGCCGTGGATCGTGTTCGACACTTTGCTGGAAGGCATCCAGGACGGCTCGCTGCTCTCCAGCATGGTGACGAGCCTTGAGCGCGTTGCGGAGGGATTTGCTGCCGGTGCGCTGGTGGGCCTCGTCTTCGGCACGGCAGTTGGCCTGTCGAAGACCCTTCGCGAATTCGTCGATCCACTGTTCCTGGCCCTCAGCCAAGTCCCGACCCTCGGCTGGATGCCGATGGTCATTCTCATCGTCGGCATCGATGAAGGCCTGAAGATCATCGTCATCGGCTGGTCAGCCTTCATTCCCGTCGTACTGAACACGTCCCAAGGCGTGCGCGACGTTCCGGAAGCTTATGTGGAGCTTGGCCGTGTCCTTTCGTTCAGCCGCTGGTCGAAACTCACGATGATCGTGCTACCCTCCGCCGTCCCGTCGATCTTCACAGGGCTGCGAGAAGGCCTTGCCAACGGCTGGCAGACCCTGGTTGCGGTAGAACTCATCGCATCGTTCGAAGGGCTCGGATACCTGATGGCCTATGGCCGTCAGCTCTTTCAATTGGAACTCGTTCTTTCGGCAATGATCGTGGTCGGCCTGATCGGATTGGTGATCCATGGCCTGCTCACGCTTGCCGAAAACCATCTGCAACGCTGGCGTCCGGAGATCCCACGATGAGCCTGATCACGATGGCGGGTCGGGAGCGGCTGTCGCACAGCGCACCGATCGCACCGCCGCCCTTCCGCCTCACCGGCCGACATTTGCGGCCGCTTGCGGTGCCGATTGCGCTGGTCGCGATTTGGGAGTTGCTCGCCCATGCCGGCGCTGCTGACCCGCGTTTTCTACCGCCACTGGAAGAGGTGGTGGCCCGCGGCGTTGCAGAGTTCAGCCACGGTGGCCTCGGCTTCAATCTACTGGCGAGCCTGGAGCGCGACCTGATCGGTTTCGCGTGTGGCAGTGTGGCCGGGATCGCGCTTGGTCTGGCGATCGGATTTTCCCGCCTCGTCGAACGCCTGCTCGGGCCGGTGCTGCTGGTACACCGCCAGATCGCCCTCTTCGCCTGGGTGCCCCTCATCTCGATGTGGTTCGGCGGAAGCGAGACCGGAAAGGTCGTCTTCATCGCGCTCGCGGCCTTCCAGCCGACCTTGATCAACACGTGGCAGGGCGTGTCCGGCATCCCGCACAGCTATCGCGAGCTTGCCGACGTGCTGACCTTCGGCTGGTTCGACTTCGCCCGGATCATCGCCATTCCGGGTGCGCTGCCGCAAATCTTCACGGGCCTTCATGCCGCTTTGATCTACGCCTGGACCGCGACGGTGGGGGCCGAGCTTCTGCTCAACATCGCACCAGGTATCGGCGGGCGCATGAACGAGGGCCAGCAGCTGTTCCACATGGATCTATTGCTGCTGTGCGTACTCCTCCTCGGTGGCGTCGGCGTGGTCTTCAATGTCATCGCCGGCTCCCTGGAGCACCGCTTTCTGCACTGGAGGAACCGATGAGCGGCCCTGTCGCCATTTCTGAGCGGGGACGTGGGCAAAGCCACGGTTTGGAGATTATTGACGTCAGCAAGAGGTTCAGTGTCGCCGGCCATCAGGTCCAGGCTCTGTCCCATATTCATCTTGCAGTCGACGAGGGCGAGTTCGTCAGCATCGTGGGATCCTCGGGTTGCGGCAAATCCACCTTGCTGCGGCTCGTCCTCGGCCTCGGCCTCGACACTGACTATGACGGCGACATCCGGGTCGATGGGCGCAGGGTGGAACGGCCGGGTCTCGATCGCTCGATCGTTTTCCAGGAGCACAGGCTTTTGCCCTGGCTCAATGTCGAGGCTAATGTCGCGGCTGCGCTGCGTCAAAGCCGATTAAGCGCTGCCGAACGTAGCGAACTGGTTCGCGACCATCTGCATCTCGTCGGCCTCGATCAATTCGCCAAAGCGTATCCCGCCCAATTGTCGGGCGGCATGGCGCAACGTGTGGCGATCGCCCGCGCGCTTGTTACCAAGCCGCGCTTTCTGCTACTCGACGAGCCTCTGGGAGCCCTCGACGCGCTGACCCGGCTGCGCTTGCAGGACGAGCTTCAAAGGATCGTCCGGCATGAGGGCACGACCGCCGTGCTCGTCACGCACGACGTCGATGAAGCAGTCTATCTCGGAGACGCAGTGTCGCGCGACCGCTCCGATCCGAATTTCATTCGGCTTCGCGACGAGGTGTTATCCTGGCTCGGCGTGTCGCGGACTGGAAACGATGCTGACGCCGAACTCGCTCGCCGCAGTGCCTGACCGCCGACATGGCTTAAAGTCATGTCCGCGCTCGATGATCCACCACGCGGCTCGCCTCCTTCTTTCTTTGGTAGCCATCTCTGTGTCCTTCTCTTGCATTATCAAATGAACGAGGGCTGAGAAATGTGGTGCCGGCTCGCGGATTGTCTGCCGGCTTGAGGTCCGGCCGCTTTTGGTCGAGGCGGGCGGTTGATTGTGACAGTCTCGTGACGCACCATGCGGGTTGGCGTTCCTTCGATTGCCGTGAAGCGACGCTGCGCCGAGGACATCATCATGCAGGAAACGGAACTGAAGCTCGAGCTTTCGCGGTCGGGTGCGGGGTCGCTCCTGAAGAAAAATCCGTTCGGATCCTCGCCCACCATTCTTCAGCAGAGATCCATCTATTTCGACACCCCCGGATGGGATCTGTCCAAGCGCGGCCTGTCGCTTCGCATTCGGCAATCGGGAAATGAACGGATACAAACCGTCAGAGCCGGCGATGGCGCCGAGGCCGGATCGTTCACACGCGAGCAATGGGAGCGACCGGTCGCCGGCGATACACCGATACTTGACGATCCGCAGATCCGAGACCTGCTTGCAGGGGCTGGCCCAAAAGTCGCGCCCCTGTTCGAGGTTCACGTCAAACGGCATCGTTGGAATGTGATGGATGGCGACGCCACGATCGAAGTCGCTTTGGATCTTGGCAAGGTCGTTGCAGCCGATCGCGAGGCCCCGCTCTGCGAGATCGAGTTGGAAAAGAAGGCGGGCCCACCGACAGCGCTGTATGCCCTCGCCCGGAAAGTCGCCCTGATCACGCCGGCGCATCTCGGGGTGCTGAGCAAAGCGGAACGGGGCTATCGTCTGCTTGGCTCGGCGCCCGGTGCTGTGAAAGCGGCTTCGACCCCGCTCACGTCCAAGACGAGCGCGGCAACGGCTTTCGCGCACATCGCCGCGGCCTGTCTCAGAAACAGTTTCGCCTCAATGAAACGGCGCTGGCCTGGCCCCGCGATGCCGAGGCCCTGCACCAGGCTCGCGTGTCGCTGCGACGGCTGCGCTCCCTTTGCTCGATCTGCAAGTCGCTGTTCGACGACAGCCGTTTCGACCACCTGCGAGAAGCATTGACATGGCTCGCCTCGGAATTTGGCGATGCACGCAAAATCGACGTGATGATCGACCGCGCTTCGAGCGAGGCTCTTTCAAGCCGTCTTCAAGACGCGCGCGACGACGCCTATGCGGCGGTCGAAGCATCGCTCTCCTCGGTGCGCGCCCGCTCCTTGCTGATCGATGCCGCCGAGTGGATTTCCGTCAGGGACTGGCGAACCCAATCGGACGAAATGTTACACGAGCAGTCGTCAAGGGATTTCGCCTCCGGTGTATTTGATAAACTTTGGAAAAAGGTGGCGAAGGGCGGCAACAATCTCATCGATGCCGATGACGAAACCCGCCATAAAGTGCGCATCGCCGCAAAGAAACTGCGCTACGCGGCGGAGTTCTTCGAGCCGCTTTACCAGAGCAAGGCGGAAGCCAAACGCCATCGACGGTTCATCATGGTGATGGAGGACCTGCAGGATCAGTTCGGTGGCCTCAACGATCTCGCCACCGCCCCCGATATGCTGGCAGGCCTGGAGCTTTCGGACGTGGCTGGTGCGAAGGATCTCTTCAGCGCCGAAGACAAGGCCAAGTTTCTTGTGGGCGCCGCGGAAGCGCACGACGCCTTTGTCAACACAAGGCGCTTCTGGCGTTGAGGCAGCATGCAGGACCACAGGGAGCGATAAGCACCTTGGTGATCGGCAGATTCGACGTCAACTAACGAACAATGCCTGATCCCATATGGTGTCGGGATACCTTCATGCATTGGCTTTGCTGGTTGACGGCGCGGCGGTGTTGGTCTTTCCGCAGGCGCTGCCAACGTTCCGGGCAGCCGGCGTCACGACGTTGAATTGACGAACGCGACATGGCGCCACCGCAAGCGCGCCGGAAGGTGCCCGTGGCGCCTTCTCGTGACTTAAAGAGAAGGCCAGCTGTATCGGTCGAGCGTCCGAAACACCGTAACACCGAGCGATGTGGAAGGAAGCGCGAATAATATAAAAAAGCTCCCGAGCTTCGCGTGCTGTAATAGGTCGGCCGATTAAAAAGCCCTGAGCCTGCCGGCAGCCTTCATTGGCGACCCCTATTGGCGCAACGCCGGCGCAGCCCGCTCGCAAAATTCATGTGGGCTTCATAAATCCGTTGCGACGACTCCGTACGTGAAGGGGACGGCTTTGTTTTGAGGCCGCCCTGGAACAGGATGGAAAAAATGTCCAAGCTCCCCGGCAAGACCGAAACGATCGAAAACGTCGAATTCCCTGCCTTCGACCCATCCAAGGCTACCGAGCAAGTTCACGCTGTTGTCGACCAGGGCCTTGAGCAGTCGAAGCAGGCATTTTCCAAATTGAGTTCGGACGCCGAAACGACACAAAGGGCTTTTCAGTCGACCTTTGAAACGGCCAAGACCACCGGCAACGAGGTGTCCCTGAAGATGCTTGACGCTCTGCGAGCCAATGCCGAAGCCGGCTTCACGCACCTTGAAGCACTAGTTGCCGTGAAGTCGCCGTCCGAGTTCATCGAACTGCAGACCGCTTTCCTGCGCAAACAGGTCGAAAAGTCCGCAGAGCAGGCCAAGGGCCTCCAGGTCGTGATGATGAGGGCTAGCGAGGACATGTCCAAGCCGATCAGGGATGCCTTTGAGAAAGCGTTGAAGGAACGCAAGGCTGCCTGATTGCTTAAGGC
>CP050293.1:7220000-7221895 GCA_014189435.1 Mesorhizobium loti | reverse complement strand
GTTTGGTTGCGGGGACAGGATTTGAACCTGTGACCTTCAGGTTATGAGCCTGACGAGCTACCGGGCTGCTCCACCCCGCGTCACCTCTAGGCAAGCGTTTGCTTGCGTTCCTAGGCAAGCACTTGCTTGCTTTATTGGACGTAAGCCGAGGCCTACGAATAGGATGGCTTACAAATAGGTAGATGGCTCACCAAATGAAAGGGCCGCTTTCGCGGCCCGAGGTTTCCCGATTGGCGGGCCTTTTCGTAGAGAGAAGATTTCAACGTGCGTTTAGCAGACCTGGCAGCGACCTACTCTCCCGCGTCTTGAGACGAAGTACCATCAGCGCTGGAGCGTTTCACGGCCGAGTTCGGAATGGGATCGGGTGCAGCCGCTCCGCCATAACCACCAGGTCGGCAAAACGCACGTTGTTCGAGAAGCTGGGTTAGGGATTAGGCAGTAGGGAATAGTGAGTAGGAGATACCTGCTCGCTATAAGCTTGTGCCATTTGCCCGTCTTTCCGTGCCAAGGCGACGTTATCTACAGGGCGCTTCGGGCATAAGCCCGCAAGCGCGACTGCGCGTCGCCGGTTTTCCGGCGCCCTCGCGGAGCATAGGCCCCAGAGGGGCCGCTCATGCGTGAGCGCTGGTAAGACCATCGTGTTTCACGATGAGCATAAGGAATGAGAACGATCAAGCCGATCGAACTATTAGTACCGGTAAGCTTCAAGCGTTGCCGCTCTTCCACACCCGGCCTATCAACGTGGTCGTCTTCCACGGTTCTCAGGGAATACTCGTTTTAAGGTGGGTTTCCCGCTTAGATGCCTTCAGCGGTTATCCCGTCCGGATATAGCTACCCTGCTATGCGGCTGGCGCCACAACAGGTCCACCAGAGATCCGTCCATCCCGGTCCTCTCGTACTAGGGACAGATCCTTTCAATATTCCTACACCCACGGCAGATAGGGACCGAACTGTCTCACGACGTTCTGAACCCAACTCACGTACCGCTTTAAATGGCGAACAGCCATACCCTTGGGACCTGCTCCAGCCCCAGGATGCGATGAGTCGACATCGAGGTGCCAAACAACCCCGTCGATATGGACTCTTGGGGGTCATCAGCCTGTTATCCCCGGCGTACCTTTTATCCGTTGAGCGATGGCCCTTCCACGCGGGACCACCGGATCACTATGACCGACTTTCGTCTCTGCTCGACTTGTCAGTCTCGCAGTCAGGCAGGCTTATGCCATTGCACTCAGCGAACGATTTCCGACCGTTCTGAGCCCACCATCGCGCGCCTCCGTTACTCTTTAGGAGGCGACCGCCCCAGTCAAACTACCCACCATACATTGTCCCGGACCCGGATAACGGGCCGCGGTTAGACATCCATAGTAATAAGGGTGGTATTTCAAGGGTGGCTCCACCTGAGCTGGCGCCCAGGTTTCAAAGCCTACCACCTATCCTACACATGCCACTACGAATGCCAATGTAAAGCTATAGTAAAGGTGCACGGGGTCTTTCCGTCTAACCGCAGGAACCCCGCATCTTCACGGGGAATTCAATTTCACTGAGTCTATGCTGGAGACAGCGGGGAAGTCGTTACGCCATTCGTGCAGGTCGGAACTTACCCGACAAGGAATTTCGCTACCTTAGGACCGTTATAGTTACGGCCGCCGTTTACTGGGGCTTCGATTCAGAGCTTGCACCCCTCCTCTTAACCTTCCAGCACCGGGCAGGCGTCAGACCCTATACGTCGTCTTGCGACTTCGCAGAGCCCTGTGTTTTTGATAAACAGTCGCTACCCCCTGGTCTGTGCCACCCTCCTCTACTTGCGTAGAAAAGGGTCACGCTTCTTCCGAAGTTACGCGTGCAATTTGCCGAGTTCCTTCAGCATAGTTCTCTCAAGCGCCTTGGTATAC